>DDQV01000074.1 GCA_002342785.1 Fusobacteriaceae bacterium UBA2433
ATATGGTAAAAATAAAAATAAAAGGTGATGTTTATATGGACACAGAAAAAAAATTGGTTTTAGTATATTTAAAAAATAATATTTTATTAAAAAAAGATACATTAAAATTCCCTACAGCTGATGATCTAAAGGATTATATGGTGGAAAGTTCTAAATATCTTGGGAAATATGATGGAGATAAGTTTTTTATAAATTCTTATAAAAATAATAATTTTGATGAAAAAATCTTTGAAATAGTAGATATGAATACTTTTAAATGGAACTTTGGAAGTTCTAAAAGTAAGGTTATAGCATCTGGAGAACACATCCATAGATGGTATAAAAAACATAGATATTGTGGGAAATGTGGTTTGGTTTTAAAAGAGAAAGAAGATGAAAGAGCTTTACAATGTGAGAGCTGTAATACTATTTATTTTCCTGAAAACTTCCTAGCAATTATTGTCTTAATAAAAAATAAAGATAAAATTTTATTAGCTAGAAATGTAGCTTTCCCAGAAAAAAAATATAGTCTTATTGCAGGGTATATCGATGTGGGAGAAAACGCTGAAGAAGCAGTGAGACGAGAAGTCATGGAAGAGGTTGGATTAAAAGTAAAAAATATTGAGTATTATGGAACTCAGTCTTGGCCATTTACTAGTACTTTGATGATTGGCTTTTGTGCTGAATGTGATGGAAATGATAAGATAAAAGTTGATGGAATAGAGATTGTCGATGCAAATTGGTATGACAAAGATTTTGATATTGAGATTCCTACTGAAGGAACCATAGCAGGAAAAATAATTCGTAATTATTTTGATCTCTAAATTTGTCAATTAAAAGAGGGTTACTCAAGTAAAAATTTTACTTATGAGTAACCCTCTTTTATAATTTTAAATCTATTATAACCTTCCATCTATATTAAAGAATGGAAATACTGGAAAGAAACCATTTTTTGCAAAATTTATAAATCCAATTTGAATTCCTTCTAAATCATTTGTAAAGTTCACTGCTCCTAATTGAAAAGTTGTTCTTTCAGCATAGTTTACAAATCCAATATCAACTGCAGATTCTCCTTGGTTAAAATTCACTGCTCCTATATTAATAATCGATTTCACTTGATTAAAGTTAACAAATCCCAACTGTAATCCATTAAAATTAGTAGTATAGTTAGCAAAACCTAAAATTGCTCCTGTGGATTCTCCCAAATGAATATTTCCTATCCCTAGTCCTACTCCTCTAAATGAATTATTAACCTTGTTAGCACCCCAAAATGGACTTAACTGAACACCTTTAAAATTGTCTGTTTCCCCTAATGCCAAAATATTTATATCTAAACCAGTCATATTGGTATTTTTCCCATAGAGTAGATTAAGTCTTACACCTTCTATAGTTTGATCTGCCGGTAGATTAGTTCCTGGTAATCCCAGTTGAAATTGAGCTTCTGCAAATAACATAGTAGATGTTAAAAATAACATTCCTAATAAAATTTTTATTCTTTTCATTTTTTACCTCCTAATTTTTTCTTTTAGGTATTGTACTATGTATTCGAAAAAATAAATAGAATAATTAAATAATATTTAAAATAAAAAAGTGTCTCTATTTAAATAAAGACACCCTTTTTAAAATTTAAAATAATCTTCCATCTATGTTAATAAATGGACATATTGGTAAGAATCCAGTTTTAGCCATATTGATTAGACCTAATTGTACTCCAGTAAGATCTTCAGTCATATTAACTAATCCCATTTGAAAAGTTGAACCTTGTGAGATATTAACTAAACCAATATCTACAGTAGATCTTCCACTTGAGATATTAACTGCTCCCCATTGAAGACCATTAACATTTTCACTCATATTGATTAATCCCCAAAGAACTCCAGTAGATTGACCTTTGTGCATATTTACAAATCCCATTCCAAGACCTGTAAATGATTTATTGACTTTATTAGCTCCAAAAAATCCCAACTGCACACCTTCAAAATTATCTGATTCACCTAGTGCAAATAAGTTAAAATCTAGACCACTTACATTAGCTGTCTTACCATAAAGTAAATTTAACCTTAAACCACTAACATCTTCAGATTTTGGCATCTGATTATCTATCACATTAAATTGAAACCCCGTTGCGAATGACATGCTAGATAATAAAAACAACATTCCTAATAAAATTTTTATTCTTTTCATTTTTTACCTCCTAAAATAATTAAACCTTCAAAATAAATTTCATTAGATTATACCATATCTAATCGATTAATCCTTTATTAAAAAAAATATTATATCAGTATTAATCCCATTAAATATAGTGTAAAATAATAGATAGATATAATTATTAATTAATACTAAAATTAAAGGAGGTTCACCATGAAAATACTTATTGAGGGAGATACTAAATCTGGAAAAACAGAACTCCTTAAAAAAAAATATATTGAGATGATCAATAGTGGGATTAACTCCAATAAAATTTTAGTTCTTACGCCCAATAGAATACAAGCTATAAAATTTAAAGATAACTTAACTTTAGAATATTCTACAGAGAAGAGAATCTATTCTTATTTTGGATTTGTTCAACATGAACTAAATAAATTTTGGCCAACTATTTTAAAAAAAAGCAAAAAAATTAATAAACTGAGGATATCACCAACTTTTATGACCTTTGAAGCATCCCAATGTCTCATGGGTAAAACTGTTGAATATTATAGAAAAAAAGGACTTCTAGGTGAACTAAATACTTCTAATGAAGATATCTCAAAAAAACTTTTGTCTAATATATTAGATGCTTCCCTTAGCAACCTAATATATACTAAGATCGGCGATAGATTAAAATCTTTTGGAGAGGTGACAAGAGATATATTATACGATGAAATGAATGTAATCATCGATAAATATATGGAAAAGACATTGGAAAATGCAACTTTTGATTATGGAACTTCTATCTATCTATATAATAATTTTCTCTTAAAGGATGAATTTTATTTAGATGAATTTAAAAAAAATATCCAATATCTTTTAGTAGATTCAGGAGAGATAGGATCTATAGCAGAGATTGATTTTATAGATCGAATAGGAAAAGACTTAAAAGATATTATTATTACATTAAATACTGATGGTCCATATGGAATTTACAATTATTCTAAGGGATATCTAGAACAAAAAATAATAGATTCAGAATATAGAAAGATTAAATTAAATAATGAAAATACAGAGGTCAGTGATTTTTTAGACCGATTAGAAGAAAATATTGATTCATCTAAAACTATAGATGGTCTTTCAAACCTTCATCTAGATATTGAAAATGATTATAAGAGTGAAAACAATAAAAAGGTTATTAAAAAAGTTCTAGAACTTCTAGATAATTTTGTATCTCCATTGGATATATCTGTAATCGTACCTCAAAACGATATAGTGTTAGAATTTGCCTTGGAAAAAATCAGTCGAGATAGAGGCTTTAAATATATGAATATAGGAAGAAATGAAAGAATTTTAGATGATCCCTATGCCTATATTTTAGTTATATCTAGTATATTATTTTATGAAATTAAGGAGTTTAACTTAAATTTTGATGAGATAAAGATATTTTTTAATATCTCTTTGGGACTCGATTCTATTAGAAGTGCTCTTCTAACTAATTATATAGGTCGTCGTAACAATAATATCTATAAACTTATAGATATTAAAAGTGAGGAGATAAGGAAACGAATCCCTAAACAAAATATAGAAAAATATGATAAAATAAAGGAGATATTTAATAAAATTCCTAAAGATATCGAACTCTATGATTTTTTTGAAATTATATATACTGAATTTATTTTAGAAAAAGATAATTCATCTAAAAACGTCAAAGGATGTAGGGAACTAATAGATTCATCTAAAAAATTTATTGTGACCCTTCGTAATTTTGAAAATATAAAAAATCCAAACTATGAATTCATAAAATTTTTACGTGAGGGAGCTAAAGCATCGGAAAGTTTAGTAGAATTAGATGAAAGATTAAATGGAAAATACCTTTCTATATCTACACCCTATGCCTATATAAATTCTGGAAGAGATACAAAATATCAGATTTGGACAGATATTAGAAATAAGAATTTTATCCCTGATACAAAAAATATTCTTCAAAATTCATGGGTACTTTCAAAAACTTGGAAGGAAAAGAAATTCTCTATAGAGGATCAATTTTATATCGAAAAGATAAATACCATGGGGATCCTACGAAGATTGATAAAATCTTGTAGTGAAGATATATACGTCTATGGATCTAAATATTCTAGTGGAAGTTATATGCAAGATGGACTTCTCTATAATGAGTTTAAAAAAATTAAATAGATATTATAGATTTAATATCACAAAAATAATTAAGGAGGAAAGATAGTGATAGAGAAAGAAAACTTTTTTAATAAAATATATGATCTACTAATTGACGTTGATAAAATAGCAGAGGTTGTAGAAAAATTTATCCTATTTTCTATACGAGTGATTGTTGCAATTTTAGTATTTATAATCCTGAGAAAGATTATAAATGTTATAATGAAAAAATACGAAGAATTAGATAGAGCAGCTTCTAGTAAATCCCTTCATACTTTTTCTATATCAATCTTTAGAATGACTTTAAATTTTATAGCGATTATGATTGCACTTTTAATAATAGGTGTAAAACAGGCTGCATTTATAGGTCTTTTAGGAGGAGCAGGTTTAGGAATCGCTTTAGCATTAAAAGATACCCTAGCAAACTTTGCTGGTGGAATTATATTAATAGTATTTAGAGCCTATGAGATAGGAGATTATATTGAGATTGATGGTCAAGGTGGAAGTGTCCACGAGATAAATGTTTTTGCTACAAAATTAAATACTCCAGATAATAAAAGAATCTTAGTCCCAAATGGTTTAGCTTCCTCTAATAAGATTATAAATTATTCTAAAAATAAGATGAGAAGGGTAGAGCACCTAATCGGTATCTCTTATGAAGATGATTTTAGAAAGGCAATAAAAATATTAAATGATATAGCTGAGGCTCATCCTAAAATTTCACAGAAAATAGACAAGATCATTAGACTCAGGGAATTAGGTAACAGTTCAGTAAATCTAACATTTAGAGTTTGGTGTAAATCTGAAGATTATTGGTCAGTTTATTACGATGTCCTAGAAGAAGTGAAAACTAAGTTTGATGAAAATAATATAAGTATCCCATTCCCACAAATGGATATACATATGAATAGGATAGAAAAATAGATTAAAACTAATATTAATAGTTTATGACAAAAAAGAAAGGCGGTAGGTTATGCTAAAGAAAGCTGAAAAGATATTATTTCAATATTTTGGATATAAAAAATTTAGAGCAAATCAAGAGGAGATAATTTCCTTTATTTTAGATGGAAGAAATCTTTTGGGGATAATTCCAACAGGTAGTGGAAAATCTATTTGTTATCAAGTGCCTGCACTATTATCTCCTAAACTTACCATAGTTATCTCTCCTTTGATCTCACTTATGAAAGACCAAGTAGATGCTCTTAAAATATCTAATATTCCTTCAGCTTTTATAAATAGTTCCCTCTCAAAGGAAGAATATATAAATATTATTAAACAGTTACGAAGAAATAAATTAAAACTTCTATACATAGCCCCTGAAAGACTTCTAAACGCTAAATTTGTAAACCTTTTAACTAATTTACAAATCGGAATGGTTGCTGTAGATGAAGCTCACTGTATATCACAATGGGGACATGATTTTAGAAAATCTTATTTAGAGATACCTAAATTTATTGAAAAATTAAATCAAGATATACAAATAACAGCATTTACAGCTACAGCGACTCCAAAGGTTAAACAAGATATTATAGAACTTTTAGAAATGACCAATCCAAAAATATTTGTTGGAGGTTTTGATCGAAAAAACTTATTTTTTAAAGTTGTAAAAAATGAAGATCCAGAATCATATCTAGTAGATTATCTAGATCTTCATAAAAAAGCTCCAGGAATTATCTACGCTTCTACAAGAAAGGAAGTAGATAACCTCTATGCCTATTTAAGATTAAAACATTTTAGTGTAGGAAAATACCATGCAGGACTCACCGACAAGGAGCGTAAAGATTTTCAAGATAAATTTATAACTGGGGATATAAGGGTTATGATTGCTACCAATGCTTTTGGGATGGGGATAGATAAATCTAATGTAAGATTTGTTATCCATAGAAATATCCCAAAAGATATTGAAAGTTACTATCAAGAAGCTGGTCGAGCTGGTCGTGATGGGGGGCAAGCTGAATGTATCTTGATGTTTTATCCTGAGGATATTGGAATACAAGAATTCTTTATAGATATGAATAAAGATTTGTCTACTCAATTAAAAAAAGATAAACAAAAAAAATTAGAAAAAATGGTAGTCTACACTGAAATTAAATCATGCCTAAGGGAGTATACTCTAAAATATTTTGGGGATAGAAGGATTAAAAATTATTGTGGTAATTGCAGTAATTGTCTTGGATTAAAAGATGTAGAAAATAATACTGTCGATTCACAAAAAGTTCTCTCATGTATAGGAAGATCAAAGGAAAACATTGGTATCAGGATGGTTCTTAGACTTTTATTAGGTGAAACAAGTGATAAGATTCTAAGAAAGGGTTTAGACAAGATCTCAACTTTTGGAATTTTTAAAGGTTATAATAAAAACTTACTCGAAGAATTTATAAACTATCTTATCTCTGAAGGATATATAGACCAAACGGCAGGGTCATATCCTGTACTTAAACTAAATGAAAAATCTTTTGATGTTTTAAATGGAAATATCAAGGTTCTCAGAAGAAAAAACGAAGTTGTATCATTTGATTACTATGAAAATCCTATTTTCGAAAGATTAAATGAAGTTCGATCAGAGATAGCAAAAAAAGAGGGGATAGCTCCATATGTTCTCCTTTCTGATGTAACTCTTATGGAATTAGCAGATAAAAAACCTACCAATAGGTGGGAGATGTTAAAGATAAAAGGAATTGGTAATCAAAAATTTGAAAACTATGGACAATATTTTTTAGATGTTTTAATCACCGAGGTAGAGATAGAGAAATTAAAAGATAATAAATCTAAGGAAGATACAACAACAGAGAAAAAATATATGGTAGATATTGAAAAAGTAAAATATCTCAAAGAAAGTTTAAACTTAGATATAGACACAGAGGAACTAGCTCAGGCTATAAGCGAGATATTTTTTTGATCTTTCTGTAAAAATTTCATAAAAAAAAGGAGGTTGGAAATGGAATATTTAATTATTGGATTAGTGTTAATTGCCATTGTAATATTAGTTACTAGAGCTCTTGGTGCTTGGATGCTTAGAATCAATGAAGTTATAAGAGAACAGAAAAAAACTAATGATATACTCATTGAAATTTTAAATCAAAAAAAATAATATAAAATTGGTATCAAAATATCCATTTTATATTATTTTTTAGAGTTTTTTACACAAAACTTGCAACAAACCAATTTACACGTAATTTAGGATAGACCCAAAAGTAGCCTAGGCTACTTTTTTTATTATTATTTTTAATTGTAATAGTTCTATTTAAATGATTTTTAGTATTTTATTATATTATTTGAATTCCATCCTTAACTTTAAACCTTCTTTCAATCTCTTCTAAACCATATATTTTGTCTTTTTTATTGAAAGAATTAAATAATTTCTCTTTCTTTAAAAACAACTTAAACATCTGATAATTTCCCCAAGTCATATTTATATAGAAATTTTCATCCCCACCTACAACATTGGATAAATCTTTCAATGCTAATTTAAATTCTTTTTTCTTTAAGTATATTTCAGCTCTATAATTATAAGCTCCTAAAATATTAGGATCCAATTCTATTACTTTACTAAAATCTAACATCGCTCCTTCATCGTCTCCTAGACTACGTTTATTAATTGCTCTTCCGCAATATGCTTTTAAATTTTCAGGATTTAATAAAATTACTTTTGTATAATAATCTACTCCTTCATTTAGATCAATATTATTATATCCCAATTGATAATAAAGTTTAACGGTATCTTTTTTTGATAAACTTTTGATACCTTCTTCTAATTTTTTTAATTCTATTACTCTTTTTTCCTTAGTATCTTCCATTAAAGCTGATTGATACTGTACCTCAAAACTTATTTTTTGTACAGCATGATAACCTTTTATACCTTTTGAAAAAAAATTATAGGTTTTCGTGATCGTATTCCAAACCCCTCCGTTTTCATCTTGATTTTCTGTGTTAGAAAAACATAACATATTTAACATCAAAAACAATATAACTATTTTTTTCATTTTCCTTTCCCCCAATTATAATAAATCATCTTAAAAAAAATTCCTTATTTCTATTCTTTTTCTAATCTACTTTTATTTTTTCTTCTCATAAACGATTGCTCTAATCCCATCTGCCTGATTTTATCTAGCCAGTCGTAGACCATCATAGGTTGATATTTGGAATTTTCATTCTCGTCTTTTTCTTTTTCCAATGCCAGTGCCATCAGTGCATATTCGTTTTCTAAATATGTAGGAAAGACTCCTTGATCATCAGTATTTATAGAAACTGATATCTGTGGACATTCTTTTATCTCATTATAATCAGCCGTTAATCCAAGGTTGAAAAAATTCTTTATAGGATGCTCTGAATATTTTTTAAATGTACCTATGACACAGTTAGAAGTCGGATTAGTTTCTATAGATATATTTTTTCTAGCGACCTCTCTTTGGAGACCTTTTTGAAGTTTCCCTACTAAATCTATATAATCATCACTAATCTTTACTATCTCACTCTTCAAACCTTTTAACCTTGCTTCTGGATTGTAATGATAGTTTTGATAGATCTCACAACAGATTTTATTTTTTCTTATATTTGTCAATTCATCTTTTCTGGTATCATCTATACCGCATTTTTCCCAAAAAGATAGAACACCTTTATTTTTATAAGTCCCATCCATATAAAAAAATGGATTATCTCCCCGAAGTTTCCATGCAGAATAATATTCATAGTGGTTACAACTCATATCTTTATCTTTTCCGTTTTTTAATGGACTATCAAATATCTCATGGAAGAGTCTATAGAAATCATTCTCCAATTGGGATAATATTCTTTGAGATACAGTTAGATTATATTCTCTAACTTTAGCTATTATCCAAACGATATCATCCAAGTGAACTTGCTTATTTTTAATTAAACTTAGATTTTTACACTTATAATATTCTTTTGGATCTATTCCAAGAGCCAGTGCATGTCCCAACCTATCCCCTTGTTCATAGTTAAGAAATCTCATGGTCTCATCTATGGCTCTCAGTCCATCTACAATATCTAAAAAATCTTCTCCTGCATGGTTGGTCACTCCTAAATTAAAGTTTTCATCTATTCCAAAATTTTCAAATTTATTTTTTATGTGACTCTGTCTCAGATATCTAAACCCTTGGGAAAAAACCTCTGGGCGACATCCTATCTCGAAATTAGCTGTATCTATACCATAGAGTCGATTTTTAACTTTAGAACTTGTCTTTCGTAGAGCCATTATAGCTTTGGATTGTCTCTCTACATTTTTTCTTTCCTTATAGTTGAGAGGTCTCACATAGTCCCCATAATTTTTCTTTTCATTTTTTATAGCTTCTTGATAACTTTCACCATTTTTTATAAAGTGAATCACATAGAAATGTTTATTATCTTTCTTCTTTTTACCATTCATTTTCTCTTCTAATTCTAGAGCTATATCTCTCTTGGTATCCAAAAATTTATTAGAAGCAATATCCTTATCCATTTTTTTTATAGTTTTTCGTAACTCCTCCATACTATCTTCTGGACCTATTCTGGCTTCCAATGAAACTATACTCTGATCGTATATAGATGAGTTAACAGCTATATTTGTTATAGCTTCCTTATAAATTCCCGAAAGAAAATTACTCTTTCTATCCTGGTATTTTGAAAAATTATAAAACCCTACCCTGTCATTAACTTGAATTATCTCATTTCTCATCTTTTCTTTTATGATTAGATAAGCATGGAATAGATCTTTATACTTCCATACCAACTTGTCTCCTGAATATATCTTCTTTAAAAAACTATATAATAGATGTCTCTCTCCATATAAAAGAATATTTCCATTATATTCAGGAATTTTATAATTATAGTTATTATCACTGATAGATTTTGGAATAGCATAATCAGGGATCTCTCCACTATATTCTTTTCCATATTCATATTTGAGATAGTTGATCTCCTGTTGTAGATCAGACAGGTAGAAATTGAGTTCACTATCATTTTTAGATAAAAGTAATTCTATATTTACTTTGAGTTTCTTTTCTTCATCCTTTAATCGGATCTTATTTATTATAGAAAACATCATATACCTAATATAGGCTGCTTTTTTTACCAGAGTTCTAGTAGAAAGAAAATCTTCTTTGAAGGAATATTTTGTGTCTGGTTCTAGCATCAGACCCTTTTCTAATTTTGAAAATTCTTTCCCTCTGTTTAAAACATTATTCATAAGGGATATCCACGTCAATTGAAAATGGGGCGATGATCCCTTTAGATGAAAATGATTTTCTGCTGTTCCCTTGCTCAAAAGTTCCTTTAATTTATTGTTATCTGTACTGACTATAGGTTTCCATGCAAAGATAGTTCTATCATAGTTATGTACATAATCCTTGTAGGCAAAATATGAAGTTGTTAAAATATCCTCTCCAAGCTCATAAGATAACTCCCTCCATTTTAGGAGTTTCTCAAATTTACAGATAGGTTCTCCCTTTTCCTCGGTCAATATCTCATTCGTAAAATTAACCAGTACATTAAAGACATTATCTTCTTTAACATATTCTAATTTTTTCCATTTTGATTCCAAAAGATCGGAAACATTGGAGATCTCATCCTTGTTGTAAAGATGAGGTCGCTCATGGGAATAGACCGATGAAAATAAATCTCTATCAAAATCTTTTGCTTGTTTTAAACCAAAATACTTTTGTATTATAGTTTCAGGATTTTTTTTCTTGAATATTATTTCAATGGAGTGGCGAATGTTGTCCATAGTTACTCTGCTTTTTTCATTTGTTTAATACAATTTTCTCTATTATTTTTAAACATTTCATTATTTGGTTCTAAGTTTAATGCTTTATCATAATCTAATAATGCTTCTTCATAATCTTTTAATTGATGTTTAACTCTTCCTTTATTATTGTAATAAAGACCAATAGTTGGGTTTAGTTCAATGGCTTTATTACAATCTAATAATGCTTCTTTATAATTTTTTAATTCATATAGAGCTTTCGCTCTAGTATTATAATAATCTGAAATTTTTGGATTTAATTCTATTGCTTCATTACAATCAGAGACTACTTTTTTATAATTTTCTAAATATATATTTGCAATTCCTCTATTGTTATAATAGTTTGCATTATTTGAATCTAGTCTTATAGCACTATCAAAATCTTTTATTGCTTCTTCATATTCCTCTTGTTTATTTTTACATATTCCTCTTTTATAATAACAATATTTGTCTTCAGAATTTAATTCTATTGCTTTATCATAATCTTTTATTGCTTCTTTATAGTGTTCTAGTTCAGTTTTATTTTTTGCTTCTTCTATATAATATGTTGTTTTATTACTTATTTCTTCTTCTATATCTTTAATAAATTTTTCATCTTTTGATGCCTTTGATATCGCTAATTGCATTTTTAATTGTAATATATTTTTATATTCAGCTTCATATCTGCCTTTTATTATTTCTTCTTTAAATTTATCTAAGGCTTCATTAATGTCATTAATATTTTCTATATTTCTATTTTCTAGTTTGTTCTTGATATTTTCAATATCTCCTTTCAATGCATCTTTATTTACGATGTTAGTTTTAAAAGAGATATCTTCTTTATACTTTGTATAATCTAAATAATCATATCCATAAATTTTACAAATCTCTTTTCTTAATTCACCATTTGAAATTCCTATTGATTCATTTAAAAATTCATTTTTTATAATTATTTTATTTTTTTCATATTCTATTAATTTTACACTTGTAAACTCATTATTTTCTTGAATTTCTTCATATATATATTTTAGTAGTTCTTTAATGAATCCTGTTGTTCTATCAAAAAATGAAATATTTTTTGGTTGATCATATTTAAACTTCAGCATTCTCTCTAGCATTTCAATATTACCTATATACAAAGAACCTTCCGTTTCTAAAATTTCTTGTATATTATTAAATAAGAATCCATAAATTTCAAAATCAAAACCATTATTATTTATCTTTTCATATTTTTTATATTTAAATTGTCTATCTGATATCCTATAATTTTTAAGTTTGGTTTTAGTTTCTTCACCATTTTTATTTTTTTTTGAATTATATGCTCTTCTTACTATAAAATTATCTAGCCATTCTATAACTTCTTCATTTTCTTTATATAGTTCCCTGTATTTTTTATCTTCTTCTATTTCAGAAGTGATTATAAAATTATTTTTATGTATTACATCATTTCTGATATATCCATTAATTAAATTTTTATATTTAAAAACACTCATCTCAACATTATTTTTATTTTTAATGTTTCTTATATAATCGTATAACAGCATTGAATATAAAGTTTTTATTGCAAATATAAATTTTTTATCATAATCTTTTTTGATAGATTTATTTATAGTATCTAAAACTAGTAAGAGATCTCCTAAAGAAATATTCTCTGATTTGTTTAAAAAATTAATAATATTTAAATATTCGTCCAACTGTTTGTATTCTGTAGTTCTTCCATCTCTTTTGCTCCGTTTTACAATTTTACTACCATATATTTCATCTAATATTTGTACTGTAAATTTATTTTTTTCTTCTATATCTCTAGTGTATATTTCTTTTATTATTTCTTTCTGATTATCAGCTAAGTTTTCTTCTACCCAATGATTTAAAAAAAATTCTCTAAATTCGTAAAAATTTTTTGTTTTTATTTCTCTTCTATTGGGATCTTCTTTTTCTGGAATTGGCATTTTTTCTAATTTACTTACTAAATTTACAATTTCTCTTAGATTTCTTGGAATAATATAACTTACTTGAGTCGTTGTATTAAAAAACATCATTCCTGTTTTATCATAGATATTTTTTCTAATTGTTTTTTCTATGGATCTTTTTTCCATTACTCAACCTCCATTATCATGTCTAAATTAATATTATCGAAAGTTGGAAGAAATAACCTTCTCTCCAATGGAATTAATTTCATTAAATATTTTTCTGCCATATTTTTAGGTTCTTCATCATTCATATGTGGTTTCTTAAGCATTATCTCAAATTCTTCCCTCATATTTCTCTCAACTATATGACTCAACTGTTGCATTTTTACCGCCATCAATATTACTACATTAGGGATGATAAGATATTTTCTTACTTGTTCTACCATCTCATAGGCATGTTTGGTGCTTAGATCTATATCATCTATTTCCAGTAGTAAAACAGCATTTTGTTTATTCGTGTCGTCATCCAATTTATTAAAAAAATTAAGGTATTTTTCTACTAAATCTGTCATATTTGCCTTTAAATCTGTACTTGCAGACATCTTTAGTAGAGCATCCAATGCCTCTCCTTTATACACGTCTTCTGGATTTTGGATTGTCTTTAAATTTTCAAAGACCTCTTCAAATGCCTTTATTAATTTTCTTTTATCGTCATGATCTGCATTTTTATTACCTTTCTCTTCTACTTTATTTTTAAAATTTTTAAACATTTTAGCCAAGATAATTTCCAATATATTACTATTCTCATTAAAATGAGATGGATCTATTATTCCTATATCAAAGAATTTGTTTTCTTTTTTTAACTTCTTATATACTGCCTTTAAATCTTTTACATTTTCATCTGAAACTTTAACATCTTTTCCATTTTTTAATGCTCCCGATACAGACAGCATTGCTGAGGTTTTTCCTGTCCCCCTCTCTCCTACAAAACTAACTATATTATTATATTTTTCATAATTTTCTTTATCATTTTTATTGTTTGAGTTCTCTGCTAATATAGATTCTATGCAGTCAAATGACTTCTCATAGACATCTTTAAACATTGACTTATCAAATTCTCCTATCTTTTCTATTTTTGCCTTATATTCTTCCCCAATTTTTATCTTTAAAATTTTCTCTCTCATCATTACTCCCTATATAATTTTTTATTTTTATTATTTTATCGGATATAATCTTTACTTTTAAAAAATGAAAAACTATATCAGAATAGTACATAATAGTCTATTTTTTTAACTTCAATATCAATAGTATATAATAAATATTTAATATTTTAAAGTATTTTTTAACTTCTATACTTTTTAATATTTTATTTATAAT
>DDQV01000094.1 GCA_002342785.1 Fusobacteriaceae bacterium UBA2433
ATAGAATTTAGAAAAGAAATAATTTATACTCTTAATGGAGACAGACCTTATACAGGAGAGGGAATTTTATACTACGACAAAGATAATATAGAGAGTAGAGGTTATTCAAAAAATGGTATACCAGATAAAGAATGGATCTACTATTTTTATAATGGAAAGTTAAAAAGAAAAGGAAGTTACAAAAATGGTAAGATGGATGGTCAATGGATCTATTACTATCATAGTGGAGAGATAGAGGGAAAAGTTAATTATAGAGATGGGAAGGAGATTAAATAAAGGATTATATCAGAACAAGAAAAAAATATGGGAAGAAAAACTTTAGAATTGGATAAAAAAATAAAAGAATCAAAAAGAAAACTATGAAGAAGCAATAAAAAACTATAAAAAAGCAATGGAATTGAATCCAACTCATAAAATATATATAATTACTGGAGAAAGAATAGGTGAGGCAGAAGAAAAATTGAAAGGATTGGAAGAAAAGAAATAGACTCTCTTCTCTATAGTTGGCTTCGACTCCGCTCAGCCAACGTCTTCACAAAAAGAAATTATGTAAATAAAAAAAGAAATTAGCCCCATTAAAAAAATTATGTTAAATGAAGTGTTGTAATTTTTTTTATGGGTGTCTTTTCTTGATTCCGTTCTTTGGACAAGCAAAGAATGAATGGAGGAACTTATGTACAAAGACTTATATAATAAAATAGAAACTTTAGAGATAAAAGGTGTAGGAGAAAAAACTATAGGTTCCTTAAAAAATTTAGGAATAAATACTATTATGGATTTGATATTTTTTTTCCCAAGAACTTATGAAGATAGATCTAATATAAAAAAAATAAGTGAGATTAAATCAGAAGAATATGTAGTGGTTATAGGAAGGATTATCTCAGTAGAAAATAGAAAGACAAAAACTCGAAAAACTATGACAGTAGCTCGTATTACCGATGGGACAGGGTTCTTAGATTTAGTATGGTTTCAAATGCCATATCTGAAAAAAAGTCTTAAAATAGGGGAGGAATATATATTTATTGGAAATGTGAAGAGGGGATATAACTTTCAAATTGCTAGTCCAGAATATAGAAAGTATAATGGAAAATTAAGTGAAGAGATAAAACCTGTTTATAGCAGTAATAGGAATTTATCACAAAATGGAATAAGAAAAATAATAAAAGATACAATAAAAAAATATATTTCCTTTATAGAAGAGAATATACCACAAGAGATCCTTAAAGAATATAAATTGATTGAAAGAAGAGAGGCAATTTTAAAGATCCATTTTCCAAAAAAATTTAAGGAGATAGAAGAAGGAAAAAATAGAATGGCAGTGGAAGAACTCTTAATTTTAGAATTAGGAATTTTGTCTAAAAGGTTTCAACTAGACTTTGATAATAGATCTAAATATAAATTAAATGATGACAGACATATGGTAAAAAAATATTTAAATAGTTTAGGGTTTGAATTAACTAATGCACAAAAAAAAGTTATTACAGAGATACATAAAGATTTATCTAGTGGAAAGATTGTAAATAGACTGATTCAAGGAGATGTAGGATCAGGGAAAACTATTGTAGTTATTTTAATGTTATTATATCTTGTAGAAAATTCATATCAAGGAGTAATAATGGCTCCTACAGAGATTCTAGCTGTTCAACATTATTTATCAATGATAGATGATATGGCTAAGTTAGGAGTGAGAGTAGAAATATTTACAGGAAGTATAAAAGGAAAAAAAAGAGAAAAATTATTATCTGAAATAAAGGAGGGAGTAATTGATATAGTAGTGGGAACTCATGCCCTCATAGAAGATAATGTAAAGTTTCGTAAATTAGGATTAATTGTAGTTGATGAACAACATAAATTTGGTGTAGAGCAAAGAAAAAAGCTCAGAGATAAGGGAGAAATATCTAATCTACTAGTTATGAGTGCAACACCTATTCCAAGATCTCTAGCTCTGAGTATCTATGGAGATTTAGATGTTTCTATTATAGATGAGATGCCGCCAGGGAGGACTCCTATAAAAACTAAGTGGATAGAATCAGATAATGATCTAGAAAAAGCCTATGAATTTATCAGAAAACAGTTGCTTAAAGGAAGGCAAGGATATATTGTAGCGCCTCTTATTGAAGAAAGTGAAAAAATGGCTGCTACATCTGCTACAGAACTTTATGAAGATATGTTAAATAGATTTCCAGAATTTGAGATTGGCCTCTTACATGGTAAGATGAAAAATAAAGAAAAAGAAGAGATCATGAGTAAATTTAAAAAAAATAAGTTACAATTATTGATAGCGACTACAGTTATAGAGGTAGGAGTAAATGTACCTAATGCTACTATTATGATGATAACAAATGCTAATAGATTTGGATTGGCAGGATTACATCAACTTCGTGGAAGGGTAGGAAGAGGAAAGTATAAATCTTATTGTTTTTTAGTAGCTAAGACAGATAATGATATTTCTAAATCTAGATTAAAAGTTATGGAATCAACTACAGATGGGTTTTTAATAGCAGAGGAAGATTTAAAACTTCGTAAACCTGGAGAAATATTTGGAACACGTCAAAGTGGATTATCAGATTTAAGATTTGTAGATATAGTTCATGATGTAAAAACTATAAAATTAGTCAGAGATATTTCTATAAAATATTTAAAAAAAAATAAAGGCGAGATACAAGAAGATACATTGAGGATAGATATAGTAGAAAAATTTAAAGTAAATGAGATTGGATAGGAGTAAATTTACCAAAGATATTTAATATAAATAAAAATTTTGATAAACCAAAACAAACTTGATATAATGATAGATAAGAAAAAAATTACAAAATAATTTGAAATTCTTGATAGAAGATGAAATTTAATTAAAGTATTAGGAGGATTATATCGTATGAGATTCAGTAAAATGTATGCAAAGACACTAAAAGAAACACCAAAAGATGCTGAGGTAGTTAGTCATCAATTGATGTTAAGATCAGGAATGATAAAAAAATTAGCAAGTGGGATCTACACATACCTCCCTTTAGGGTATAGAGCCTTAAGAAAAGTAGAAGCAATAACAAGAGAAGAAATGGAAAATGCAGGATCACAAGAAATATTTATGCCAGTATTACAACCGGCAGAATTATGGAAAGAAACAGGTAGATGGGATGCAATGGGACCTGAGATGATGAGGCTTAAAGACAGACATGAGAGAGATTTTATACTAGGTCCTACTCATGAAGAAGTAATTACAGATATAATTAGAAATGATATATCTTCATATAAATCTTTACCTCTTAGTCTTTACCAAATTCAAACTAAATTTAGAGATGAAAGAAGACCTAGATTTGGACTTATGAGAGGAAGAGAGTTCTTAATGAAAGATGCTTATTCTTTTCATGCAACTGATGAATCTTTAGATGATGAATTTGAAAATATGAAAGCTGCTTATTCTAGAATTTTTGAAAGATGTGGACTTAAATTTAGATCTGTAGAAGCAGATTCAGGAGCTATTGGTGGAAGTGGATCACAAGAATTTCACGTTTTGGCAGAATCTGGTGAAGATGAGATAATCTATTGCAACACTTGTGGATATGCAGCTAATCTTGAAAAAGCAGAAAGTGTTATCAAAGAAAAAAAAGATGAAATTAAAGAAGAATTAGCAGAGATAGAATTAAGAGATACTCCTAATATTGCT
The DNA here is from genome assembly GCA_002342785.1 of Fusobacteriaceae bacterium UBA2433. GTDB lineage: Bacteria > Fusobacteriota > Fusobacteriia > Fusobacteriales > Fusobacteriaceae > Psychrilyobacter. Next base: position 3,665 of record DDQV01000094.1, read on the forward strand.
AAGATCGATGATGTTTGTGAGTATTTTGGAATCCCTGCTTCAAAAACTGTAAAAGCTATAACTTATATGGATACATTGTCATTAAAATCATATATGGTTTTACAAAGAGGAGATTATGAGATAAATGAGGTTAAACTTAAAAACTTATTAGATGAAACTGATCTAGTTATGTTAAGTGATACTGATTTAGCTGCTTATAACTTGAAAAAAGGATTTATGGGACCATATAATATTGATCTAGGAGATATGATTCTTGTTGCTGATGAAAGTGTAACTAAGATCATAAACCATACTGCTGGTGGAAATCAAGTGGATACTCATTATATGAATGTAAATTATGGTAGAGATTATACTGCTGATATCGTAGGAGATGTTAGAAGTGTAAAAGCTGGAGAAGGGTGTCCTAGATGTAATGATGGGAAATTAGAAAGTGCTAGAGGAATAGAAGCTGGACATGTATTTAAACTTGGAAAAAAATATTCTGAAAGTATGGGTGCTACATATTTAGATGAAAATGGGAAAACAAAAACTATGACTATGGGATGTTATGGTATTGGAGTTTCTAGAACTATGGCAGCTGCAATAGAACAAAATAATGATGAAAATGGAATTATTTGGCCTATGTCAATAGCTCCTTATTTAGTAGATGTAATTCCTGCTAATATAAAAGATGCAGATCAGTTAGAACTAGCAGAAAGATTATATGCTGAATTATTAGCTAAAAATATCGATACTGTAATAGATGATAGAAAAGAAAGACCAGGATTTAAATTTAAAGATGCAGATTTAATCGGATTCCCTATTAAATTAATAGTTGGAAGAGGAGCTAAAGATGGATTAGTAGAAGTTAAAATTAGAAGAACTAATGAATCTTTTGAAGTAAAAGCAGAAGAAGTAATTTCATTTGTTCAAGAAATAATAGCTAAAGGTTAAGTAAATGAAAAAGGAACTCTTTAGAGTTCCTTTTTTCATAGATAGATAGTTAAAAATACATTAAATATACTAACAGAAATACAATATTTTTTTATTCTAGTACTTTCATTTCTTTAAATTTTCATAAATTTTACCTCTAAGGTATTGGATAACCAACTGATCAATAATTTTTTTAGTTGTTATTCAATAAGTTAGTTGAATATTCATTTTTTTAAAATGAATATTTTGAAGATTAAAGTCTAAAATTATAACTAATAACTCTCAATAGTTATTGGTTATTTAAATATAAGTTTTATCTTTTTTCTACAACTAGTTGTTTTACTAATAATTACTTGTTACATATAACTTATGAGATGTTTTATACCTATTCTATTACTTTTGCTATTTTCAAAATACATTTTTACAAAAAACTTAAATCTTAACAATAATCACTGACATCAATTAAAATTAACTCTTTGAAACTATTAACTATCTATCTTAATATATTATTACACCAAAAAAAATAAAAAGTCAAGTTTTTTATTAAAAATAAAAAAATATGTTTCTATATGGTATTTTAAGTTATTTGTTACATTGACTTAGAATGAATAATGGTGTAAAATTTTAAAAGAAACTAAACCTAAAGAAAGATAGCTTTTTTAAATTAGTTGAAAGTATTATTATGATATTTATTATGAAAAAATAATGAATAAGCATAATATAAATAAATTAAGAATAATATTTTAAATAAAATTGAGGAGATGTCTATGAAAAAATTATATTTATTGGTATTTTTTATATATTCTGTTTTAAGTTTAGCAGAAGATTCAGATAAAATAGAATTTAGGATAGGAGGAAACTTAATCGGTAAATATAAAACTATTAGTACAGCTAATTTTAAAAATGATAGTGAGCCTAAAGGTGTAGGATATGAATTTATTGTAGAAATAGTCCATGAACCTATTCCAAGTTTGATTACCGGTTTAGGAATAGGCTATCAAAGAGAAAGTGAAGTGGAAGTAGACGGTAAAAATTATAATACTATTGATACCATACCTATTTATGCAGTTGTAAAATATAGATTTAACGAACAAGGAATATATAAACCATATGTAAAATTAAATCTTGGAATGTCTGTGCCTTATACTCGTTCAGATTTAGATAGAACCAATGTTACAGGAAAAACAGGAATTTATTATTCTTTAGGTGGGGGAATAGAATATAAAAATATGATTGTCGATCTTAGTTATCAATATAATGAAAATAAATTAGATGGGAAATATGATGGTAATATAAAATTTTCAAGGTTGACATTAGGAATAGGTTATAGGTTAGACATATAAAAAAATATAAAAAAAACTGAAAACTATATTAGTTTCAGTTTTTTTTTTTGAATGGTAAATACATCAATGAAAATAAAATTATCATTATAATCTCTAAAGAAATTATATAATATGGCCAGGGGCCTAAAAAATCCATAGGGCTCGAGATGGGTTTTTTCTTTAAAAACATATAATTAGTATTTAAAAAGAAATTAAGTGGAAATAATACTATCATTATTTCGTTAATGTAAATAAATGATTTTTTTAGTGCTTTGAAAGTAATGGTAAATTTGAAATATTTTAAGCTATAAAATACAGCAAAATAAATATAGTAATGTGTAACAAAAAAACTAATATTTGAATAATTAGGAAATACAACTCTTATATCCGGTGTCAAAATAGCCAGGATAGCTCCTATACTCCAAAAATATACAAGATGGAAAAGTTTATTAGATCTAAGTATCATCATAAAAGCTGCTAAGATAAGGGTATAATTACATAGATTAAATGGTAAAAGATTGAGAAGTGGCTCTTTAAAGATAATGTATCTATAAATTAATTCAATCAATTTTTCTACTAAAATAAAATATCCTGAAAGCTTAGCAAAATTGTTTATATTGAGTTTAAATATTTGAGGTAAATAAAGGATAAAAAAAGTTAGACCTCCATAACCTAAAATATAAAAAAAGTGTTCAATGCTAAATAATGTAAATTCTCTAATTATAATCACCTACTTATGAAATCCTAAATCTGAAGGATTAATATCTCCTGAAACATGATGGATACTTCCTCCTAATTTTTCAAACTCTTTTCGAAGTTTTACTACTTTTTTGGCCAATTCAACAGTATCAGTATTTAAATTTTTTACTTTTATATATCCTTTTGACCAATATTCTATGATCAATTTACTGTCACCATAGATCTTTTTTTTATTAGATTTTATAGCTATATTTAGTGCAATATAACATCCTAAAAGTTCCCCAAAATTATTTGTACTTCCTGGTTTGGTGAGGTAGTTATCAAATTCGTTGATCTTTTCTTGGGAAAGAAAATGATGTAAGATAGATTTTCCATATTTGTCAGTTACCCTGACTTCTGTACCAATACCACGACCGGTTCCAGCATCAAAATATATTCCTTGGGGCAATTTATCTTGGAGCATTTGTTTTGTTTCGTAGACTCCTCCAGTGTTTATCCAATTCTCAGCTTCTTTACGACTTTTAAATGATTTATAACGGACATCTCCCCCACGAGTAAGAATTTTACATTCATCCCAATTATTAGTGATCACACCAGTATTTGATTGTGTATAAAAGCAGGCATAAAATTTATCTGATTTTTTTTCATAATTTCCACCTGTACCTAACCATTTTTCAGCTTCTAATTTAGTTAAAAACCCTTTATATCGAGCTTTTTTTCCTTTAACTTTTTTTTGACATTCTGGCCAAGAGTTCAGTATACCAGTCTCATTTATATTTTCAATTACATACGCATAATATTTATTTTTTGCCATTATTATCTCCTAGTTTTTATATTATATAGATTTTATGATTATTATATTTTTAGTTATTATACCATTATATTATAAAATAAAAAAATTTATAGAAAAAATATAAGAAATCTGTATAAAAAAAATATTATATATATATTGAAACTTCAAATTTTAAAAAAAATTTTGAAAATATAAATATAGAAAATATAAATTATAATTGAAAATTAAATAAGTACAACGAAAAAATTATGTCAAGGAGATCAAATTTACAAAAATACTTGAATTTATATGTTTTTTCTGATATAATTACTATCGTGAATAAAAAATTTTTATAAAAGGAAGGTGACTAGAATGAAAAAAGGTATTCATCCTGATTATCACTTAATTAACGTTGAGTGTTCATGTGGAAACAAATTTGAAACTAGATCGACATATACAAAAGAAACTTTAAATGTAGCTGTTTGTTCTGAGTGTCATCCATTCTATACAGGTAAGGCGAAATTCGTTGATGCTGCTGGTAGAGTAGATAAGTTTAACAAAAGATACAATCTTAAGAAGTAATAAAGGTGGGACTTTTTTTAAAGTCCTATTTTTTTAGAGAAAAATAAAAGTATATAAAAATTAGGAGGAATAAACATGTCAGTAATAGAAATTAATCACCCATTGGTACAACATAAATTAACTTTACTTAGAAATAAAGATGCAGAAACAAAATTATTTAGAGAAACTTTAACAGAAATAACAGGTCTTATGACTTATGAAGCAACAAAAGACTTTAAATTAAAAGATGTAGAAGTAGAAACTCCTATAATGAAAACAACAGCTAAAGCATTAGCGGAGAAGGTTGCTGTAGTTCCAATTTTAAGAGCAGGATTAGGTATGGTAGAAGGAGTTACAACATTTATTCCAACGGCTAAAATAGGTCATATAGGAGTATATAGAAATGAAGAAACATTAGAACCAGTATACTACTATTGCAAATTACCAGAAAACATAGCTGAGATGAAAGTTTTACTAGTAGATCCTATGTTAGCTACTGGTGGATCGGCAATTTATTCAATAGATTATCTTAAAGAAGCTGGTGTAAAAGATATTACATTTATGTGTATAATAGCAGCACCTGAAGGAATTGCTAAAGTAATTGAAAAGCACCCTGACGTAGATATCTTTGTAGGAAAGATAGATCAAGGATTAGATGAAAATTCATATATTTATCCAGGATTAGGAGATTGTGGAGACAGAATCTTTGGAACTAAGTAATCAATAAAAAAATATAATTTAAAAGGACTTTCTTTAGGGAAAGTTTTTTTTATATATATTGTTATGAAATTTGATATTACTGATGCTATAATAATTTGTTATATATTTTTGATTATTTGCTTCTCTATTAGAATATTAAAATAAAAAACATTCATTAAATTTTCATTAATACAGATTATTATAAGATATATTAAAAAAAAGGAGGAAGAGCCAAGTGAAAGTATTATATATAAAAGCAAGTCCAAAACCAAAAGATAGATCAGCTTCCCATAAAATTGCAGAAGCATTTATAGAGGAATATATAGAAAATAATCCAAAGGATGAAATTATAGAACTAAATCTTACTGAAAAAGGGTGTCCATATGTAAATTATGAAATTTTGTGTGATTTAGTTGAGAGAAAGGGACTCATGGTAAAAACTGCAAATAAATTTATGGAATATGATAAATTTATAATTAGTTCTCCTATGTGGAATCTTTCGATTCCAGGAATTTTAAAATCTTATATAGATCTTGTAACTGTCAAAGGAATTACTTTTGAATATGGTAAATTAGGAATTCCAGTCGGTCTTGCTAAAGGGAAAAAAGCGTTTTATTTAGGATCTAGGGGAGGAGGATATCCTTTTCCACTTTCGTTGATTACATTTGATATGAAGTATATAAAATATATATTTAGGTTTATAGGAATAAAAGATTTTAAGAGTTTTATACTCGAAAATGTAGATAAGTCACCAGAAAAAATAAAACAAAATTTTGAAAAAACATTGAAAGAAGTTAGAAAATTAGCGAAGAAATTTTAATATGAAAAGAATAGGGCGGGAATAGATGTACATAACTAGTAAATTTATAAAACAACTTTTAAAATCAAATAAAATTTATAATAAAGTGGTAAAAGATATAAGGAAAGATCTGTATGAACTATCTTTTTTTAATAAAATAGAGATCAATGAAGGAAATTTAAAAGAAAATTTTAAAAATAATTTTTTCTCTATATTTATGTTAAGTTTAATAGAATTTTTAGAAGTTGAAAGAGAAGATATAATTAAATATGGAAAATGTTTATTTTATATTAGAGGAATAGTAACGTGTACAGATAATATTATAGATGATGAGAGAAAAGGAGTTATATTTTTAAATGGAATAGAGGAAAAAACAACAGAAAATACCTTATTAACTCTTGTACTTCAAAAAAATTTAGAAAAAATAATTTTTGAATTGGACAAAAAAAAGATAGGGATAAGTAATAAGCTCTTAGAAAGTATATATTTGATAGCTAAAAGTGAAGGGATGAGAGATCGTTCTATATATGAGAACTATCCAAATTATAATTTTATTTCCCATGAAATTCACGGTGGAATAGGAGGCGAATTATTAAAGATAGGAGTTCTTGTACCATTATATCGAGAAAAAAACAATAAATTTAAGGATATATCAAAGGCATTATATTGTTTGGGAATGTCTTTACAAGGTTTAGATGATCTCTGTGATATGAAAGAAGATTTTGCTGCTAAAAAAATAAATTTAGCTATTTCATTTTTTATGGAAAAATTAGATATAGATGATATGAAAGCTTCTAAATTAAATATTTTAAATATTGATATTACAAAGGAATATTTAAATAAGATTATTAATTATGCAATGAAGAGTTTTGATATATTAGAGGAGATAGGTTATCCAATCAATAAAAAATTAGGAATGAAATTACTGTTTCATCTATTTAAGATAAGGGGACTAGAAGACCTTTGGAATATTTATAAAAAGGAGGAAGAGGATGAAAAAAATAATTTTAGGATTTATGTTTTTAATGACTAGTTTAATATTTGCACAAGATGGATATATAGGTTACTGGATGATGCCAAAGGGTAAATTTATAATTAATATTGAAAAAATTAAAGATAATGAATATATAGGTCATGTTGTTTGGCTAAAAGATCTATATTATCCCAAGGGAGATAAGATGGAAGGAGTAGAACAATACGATAGAAATAATCCAGATAAGAGCTTGAGAGTGGAGAGTAGAAAAGTTATGGGGTTATTAGTTGTAGGAGAATTATTTGAAAAAGATAGTAAATTACAAGGTGGATGGATCTATGACTCTTGGAATGGTAAGATGTATCATGGGAGCGCTAAATTATTAGATGAAAATACTTTAAAGTTAAGAGGATCATTTGATAGATGGGGAATCTTAGGGTTGAGTCAAAAAGCTAAAAGAGTAGAAAATCCAGAAAAATATGGAATAATATCAAATGAAAAATAATTATAGTGAAAAATCTAAGATTTTTTTTGATAGTGTTGCAGAGAGTAGATATGGAAATTCAAAAAAGTTGGACAAGTATATCCTAAAAGATATAGAAATAGATGATAATACAACTATACTTGATCTAGGATGTGGAGATGGAAGATTTTTAGAAAAATTAAGAGACCTAAATTCAAATAACGTTCTTTATGGTTTGGATATATCTGAAAAAATGATAGCAGTAGCCAGTTCAAAAAAAATAAAAAGATGTAAGTTAACTATTGGAGATAGTAATTATTTACCTTATAATGATGGTAGTATAGATTTAATAGTCTGTCTTAATTCATTTCATCATTATTCGACTCCAAGTCTAACTCTTAAAGAGATAAAGAGAGTTTTAAGTTTAGATGGAAGAGTAATAATAGGGGATATATTTACCCTACCAATTATTAGAGAGATGATTAATTTATATTTACCGTATAGTAAAAGTGGAGATTACAAGATGTATTCTAAAAAAAGTTTAGATAAAATCTTTAATGTAGAAGGATTTAAAAATCAAAAATTTTCTATAATATCTCCTTGGCTATTTGTATCGGTATATAAAAAATAAATAAAAAATCATCCTTAAATGGGTGATTTTTTCAATAAATGGAGGATATTTTAATGGAGAGAGAGAGAATAAGAAAAAAATTAAATGATGGAATAATAGGAAGAGAAAAGAATTTTAATAGTGCAGTATTGGCTAGTATTATAGAAATAGACGGTAAACTTAATTTTGTTTTAGAAAAAAGATCAAGAAATATAAGCCAAGGAGGAGAGATTAGTTTTCCCGGTGGAGGATGGGAAGATACAGATAAAAATTTTGAAGAAACTGCTATAAGAGAAACTGTAGAAGAATTAGGAATACTGTCTAAAAATATAGACATATTAGGAAAATTAGGAACTTTAATAATTCCTGCTGGTGTATTAGTAGAGGTATATGTAGGAGAAATTTTATGCATGATAGAAGATTTCAATATAAATTTAGATGAAGTAGAAGAAATTTTGGTAATACCTGTAGATTATTTTAAAGAAAATCCTCCAAAATTAGCGAAAATAACTGTGCAAATGTATCCTCATTATAAATTAGAGGGCAAAAAAATTGAATTCCCAGCAAAACATTATAATTTACCTGAAAAATATCATAAGCCTTGGAATGGTAGAGATAGAGAAGTATATTTGTATGAATATAATGGAGAAACTATTTGGGGGATTACAGCAGATATAATTTATGAAATTATAAATAAAATAATATAATTTTAATATCCATTCTTTCCTAATCTAGTCAACTTTTATAGTATATGATATAATAGGGATAATCAAGAATATAAAAGAGAAAGATTTTAAATTATTTATGGAGGAAAGTTTTGAATAAAAATTGTGAGATATTAGATGTAGAAAATAAAGATCTTAATGGATTTGAGAGTCGTGGAAAGATGGCTATGGATAGTTTGAGAAAAACTTATAGGAAACAAATATGGAGAAAGTTTGTTAAAGCGATAAAAGATTTTGAATTGATAGAAGATGGAGATAAAATAGCTATAGGAGTTTCAGGAGGAAAAGATAGTCTCCTTCTTTGTAAGTTATTTCAAGAGTTAGCTAAAGATCGAACTAAAAATTTTGAAATTAAATTTATATCTATGAATCCAGGATTTGAATCTATAGATATAGAGCAATTTGAGAAAAACTTAGAAGAGTTAGAGATCCCATGTGAGATATTTGATGCAAATGTATGGGAAGTAGCTTTTAGAGAAAACCCTGAGAATCCTTGTTTTTTATGTGCAAAAATGAGAAGAGGAGTTTTGTATAAAAAAGTTGAAGAATTAGGATGTAATAAATTAGCTTTAGGTCATCATTTTGATGACGTTATAGAAACAACTATGATAAATATGTTCTATGCAGGAACCATAAAAACTATGATTCCAAAGATTAAATCTACTAGTGGGAAAATATCTTTAATAAGACCTATGGTGTATATAAAAGAATCTGAAATAATTAATTATACTAAAAAAAATGGTATAAATTCTATGAGTTGTGGATGTCCTGTAGAAGGAGAAAAAACTGATTCTAAGAGAAAGGAAATAAAAAATTTGTTAAAAACTTTAGAAGTTGAAAATCCAAATATAAAACAAAGTATATTTAACTCTATGAAAAATATAAATTTAGATTATGTATTTGATTATACAAGGGGAAATAAAAAAGATAAATAAAAAATGATTCAAAATATAGATAAGGAGTTTAGATGAAAATAGAAAAAATTGAAGATTTAGATGGGTTAAGATTTGAAAATTATAGATTTGAAATTATAGAAGATCAATTGATCATAAAAAATATAGGGGAAAAATATGAAATAAAGTTTCCTTTAAATGAAAAAAGAAGGACAAAAATAGCTAAGTCTATAGAAAAACTTACAGGTTTAAAATTAGAATTCTCCAAGTTAGACGGTAGAGAAATTATATCTCATATTGAATCTAAAGGTTTTAATAAAAGTATTTGGAGTCTTGCTGGAAAAGCTATGTATGACTATAACATGATTGAAGATGGAGATAAAATAGCTATAGGAATATCTGGTGGAAAAGATAGTCTTGCTCTTTTAAATATATTAGTACGTGTAAAATTAATAACAAGGGTAAATTTTGAGATAATTCCTATCCATATCCATCCTAAGCAAAAAAGTGCTAAAACAAATGAAATTGAAAATTATTGTAAACTTTTAGGATTAGAATTAATTATAGAAGAAACTAATTTAGAAGATATTTTGTTTGGAGAAGATAAGATGAAAAATCCATGTTTTATGTGTGGACGAATGAGGAGAGGAATTCTCTATAGGTTGATGAAGGAAAAAAATATAAATAAATTAGCTTTAGGACATCATAAAGATGATATTATTGAAACGTTTTTATTAAATACTTTTTATCAAGGAAATCTAAGGGTAATGAAGCCTAGATATATGTCTAAAGAACATGGATTAGAAGTTATTAGACCTATGGCATATATAGAAGAAAATACTATAATTAAATATGCTAAAAGGACAAAATTACCGATTTTAAAATCTGAATGTGAATATGAAACAAGTAAAGATTCTAAAAGATTAGAGGTAAAAGAAATGATAAAAGATCTGAGTAAAAAAAGTGAAGATATTAGAAGTGTAATTTTTAATAGTATAAAACCATTATTAAAAGATTAAATAATATAAAAGAGGTATTTTCTATAATTAGAAAATACCTCTTTTATAT
>DDQV01000095.1 GCA_002342785.1 Fusobacteriaceae bacterium UBA2433
AGATAATTTATTGATTAAGGTAAAAGAAAAAGCCAGTTTCTTAAAAAATGATCTGACTTTTTCTTTCTGTAAAAATTACATCTTATAAAAGATAATTTTTACTTATTTTTTTAAAATAACAAGAAATCTATATATTATCAAACTAATTTGGGTAATTTAGTGATTGCTCTTTTTTCTAGTATATTTTTCGCATTGATATATACTTCAGTAACTTTAGTATCAGCATGACCTAAAAAATCACGAATTTCTAATATATCTGCACCATGTAAAGAAAGTTCTGTAGCAACAGTATGTCTAATATTGTGTGGTGAGATATCTTTTCCTATAATAAGACCTTTGTCTTTTATAATTCTATACAAATTATTATAGGACATTTTTTGATTAGGAAGAAAAGATTTTGAAAAGATATAGTGATTCAAAATTTCCTCTAAATCAATTTTATATAACTTAATAATATAGTTTTTAAATTCCATTATTTTTTTGTAGCATTCATCGTGGAGAGGTTTATATTGTTCCTTACCACTTTTTGTTTCCTTTAATCTTAAAACTATACTTCCTTGTCTCTCAATAATATCATTATATTTCAAATTAATCAGCTCAGAACTTCTAAGTCCAGTATAAAATAAGGTATATAAAATAACTAAATCTCTAAAAGTTTTATCATCTACAACATTAAAATTAGATATAATCTCTTTCAATTCTTCATAGGAAAGCTTAAGAACATTATCTAAATTATGCTTTGTTGTTTTAAATAATGGAATATATTTAAATGGATTGTTATAACCATTTTTTTCTAACTCCTTATATAAACTTTTAAGGGAAGATATAATCTTATTAATAGAACTTTTTTTCAACTCTCTATCGAGAAGGAGATGTTTTAAATAATCTTCTATATCTTCCTTTTCAATATTATTCATCATACTCATAGTTTTATCAGGATCTAAGTTTCCTTCATACTCATATATATATTTTAAAAAATCATTTAAGTGGAACATATAATCTTTTAGAGTTTTTTCAGATTTATAGATAGAAAATATTGTTCCACTATTCTCGCGATTTCTTTTCCGTTTTTTTGGAATTGACAAACTGGTATCTTTTTTTACTATCTCCATAACTCCTCCTAAAGTCCTATTTTTTTTTTTATAGAAAGTGCATTAAATTTAATTTAAAGAACTATTGTAAACTTATACCACCTCTATAAATAAGAAACCTCTAATCTAACAATTATAAAAAAAGTTATTTTTAGAGGTTTTTATTTTTTATTTTTCCCATTTAAAATCTAAAATTTCAATCCTATAATCTCTACCAGAAATATCCCTTAAGTGAATTCGTCTGTTAAATTTTTTAGTTTCTCTATAACTCAAATTTTTTATGGTAAACGTTTCGACTAATACATCTTGTCCATCAGATTTCCATATTATATTATATGTTACATATTTTAATTTCTTTCTACTTTTATTTGTTACGCTTCCTGTAAGACTTCTACCATCACTTCTTTTAGAAGAGAGTTCAAGATTAGATAGTTGTATTTTTTCTTGAAATTCATTTAGAGTTTCAATTCTTTTTTCAAACTCCCAAGTTTTATCTTCCATCAATACAATATTATTTCCTTGAGAATCTTTTATAATTTCTTTTACTTCTGAATATGTTGAAATTGTAAGAACTAAAAAAATAAATATAAAACTTTTTTTCATCTAGATCACCTCTATATATTTTTTCCTCTAAGTTTAAAAAATTCTTTTAAATTTTCTTCACTGGTATTCAAAATTAATTCTTTATCGTAGTTCCCTACTAATTTTATAGATTCGCTTAATTCACCAACAAGGGAAGAAAAATGTGCATCACTTCCTAAAGAGATATATGGTTTATATTTTAAACAAAGTTCCATGATCTTTTTACAATTTGGTTTAGATCCTTCCCTACTAGTAGTTAGAGATCCATTATTAATTTCAATAGCTACATTATGTTTTTTTGCTGCAATAACCACTTTTTCATAGTCGATTGGAAATATTGGATTTCCTAAATGAACTACTATATCTACTAAATTATTTTTCATTACATTTATAATAGCTGTAGTATTTTTTTCTATATTATCAATATCTCCATATTCAGGAATACTATGGAATCCTCCAATAACAATATCACAAATTTCTATGACCTTATTATTTATATCGATATCTCCATTTTTATTTATTACATTAGCTTCTACACCTTTTAAGATTCTTATACCATCTATATATTTTGGTAAGGTTCTTTGATTAGCTATTGCCCACCAATGAGGTGAATCTTGAAGAAAAGGCCCATGCATTGTATTAGCAATAATTTTAATTCCTTTTTCCTTTCCTGCTCTAATATTTTCCTCTAAGGAACTATATGCATGAGGTGTAGTATTTGTATGGGTGTGTAAATCTATTAAAAATTTCATAAAATCTCCTCCACGTTTATTTCTCTGACCTCTCCAATCTCTAAATCTCCTAATTCTAAATTAGCAAATTTAATTCTTTTTAAGTAGAAAACAGAATTATCGATAGAATGAAGCATCTTCTTAACTTGATGGAATCTGCCTTCACTTATAGTCAGATTTATTTTATCTTTATCTATCCTTTCACACTTAGATGGTTTTGTTATATATCCACCTATATCTACTCCTAGTTCTAATTTTTTCATATCTTCATCTGTAATTTCTTTCTCAGCTTCTACATAATAAATTTTATCCACATGTTTTTTAGGAGATAATAGTTCGTGAGATATAGGCCCATCATTTGTAAATAAAAGCAATCCTTCTGTATCTTTATCTAATCTACCTACAGGGAAAAGATTTTTTTGAATTACCCACTCTGGAAAAATTTCCATAACAGTTTTATGTTTTTTATCTTCTGTTGCAGTAATATATCCAGCAGGTTTATTCATAATATAATATCTAGTAGCTTTGTATTCTATGATCTCGTCATTATATAATATCTCATCAGCAGTAGAAACATTTATTTTAGGAGAAAACTCTATCTTTTTATTTACTTTAATCTCCCTATTTTTTAATATTTTTTTTACGTCACTTCTACTTCCTAATCCACATTCAGTTAAATATTTATCTAATCTCATCTTTTAAATCTCCCTTGTTTCCTATTCTTCTTTAATCTTTATTTTAAATAAAGTATATTTTTTTTAATACTATACTAATAGTATATCATGATTTAATTTATTTTTTCCTACAAAAAAACAACCTAAAATAGGTTATTTTATCAAATATGATTTTGTATAGTTAAGAGCATAGATTGTTTTCCCATCTAATGGAGTTTTTAATAGTTCATCAATATCTTTTTTGTCAAACTCTAAAACTTCTAAAAACTCATCTTCATCTAAATTTTGTCTAGTTTTAACTAAATTTTCAGCATGATATATATACATCATAGATGCGGAAACACCTGGACTTCTAAAATATTCACACACTTTTGTCATCTTTCCAGCTTTATATCCAGTTTCCTCTTCTAATTCTCTCATTGCAGCTTTTTCTACATCTTCTCCTGGATCTACAAGACCAGCAGGAATTTCAATTATCTCTTTTTCTAAAGCTGGTCTATATTGCTTAACCATCAAAAGTTTTCCTTCAGGTGTAAATGCTATTACTCCTACAGTTCTATAATTTTTCAAAAAAGTCCATCTTACTTTATTTCCGTTAGGCAAAATTAGGTCTTCCTCATATACTGAAAAATGTTCATTTTTAAAGACCCTTTCTTTTTTTATATGTTTATACTTCATATTCCTCCAATATTTCTTTTACCTTATATAATATAACTCCAGTGGCTACTCCTACATTAAGTGATTCTGCACTTCCATATATTGGGATTTTTACAATCTCATTACTAACTTTTAATATATTTTCCGATACCCCCTGTCCTTCATTTCCAAAAACAATTGCATTTTTATTTTTTAACTCTACCTTATTATAGTTTACACTTTCATTTGTTAAACCACTAGACAAGATATTATAGTTATTTAATTTTAAAAATTCTATAAGTTTTTCCTCGGATAGATAGTTTATATTTAAATTAAATAACGAACCCATACTACTTCTAACACTCTTATCATTATATATATCTACACTACCAGTAGTCAATATAATATCTTTAAATCCTACAGCATCTACTAATCTTATGATTGTTCCTAGGTTTCCAGGATCTTGGATACGATCTAATATCACTATATTTTTTCCTAAATTCTCCATAGAATTAGGTAAGAAATCATAGATTAAAATTACCCCTTGTGAATTTTCTTGTGTTGAGATATCGTTGAACAAAGTATCGCTATATATATATTTCTTACAATTAAAATTGTCTATCTTAGAAAATTTTTCTTCTTCACTATCACGTAATATTATATATTTAGGATTTTTGTAAAAGTCCAAAAATTTATGTCCCTCTGCTAAAAAAAGATTTTCCCTCTCTCTATATTTTTTTTGTTTTAATTTTTTAATTATTTTAAATAATTTATTTTCCTTACTATTTATAAATTCCACACTGACATCTCCTGACAAATAAATTTAGTTACTATATAGTATATATTTATAAGTAAAAAAATACAAATTTTTTTCTTTTGGTTTATATAATCTACAACAGTAAAAGGTTTTTTCCTTCTAAAAATAATTATGAAGATATAGAATTATTTAAAATAAAAATAAATAATAACTTTTTCTCTATAAAATATGTT
>DDQV01000047.1 GCA_002342785.1 Fusobacteriaceae bacterium UBA2433
GCGAAACATCAGTTATTAAATTTCATTAAAATCCCTCCTGTTTATTATAAATAAATTTATTTTTTTATTGTTTTTCTTTTGTTCCCACCAAACAATGAATTCCTCGACTATTAAAATAATCTGCAATCTCACTTACATGTTTTTGAAATAATTCTCTATCCACTTCAACATCTTTCATCTTGTAAGGCATATCTAATGAACAATATTTTTCTTCACCAAGACGCATAAAACTCAAAAGTTGTAATGTTCTAACACGACCGCCAAGTTCATTTAATATAAAATCAGCTGTGGCTTTTATATTATCCATATCATCATTTACATTTGGAATAATTGGAATTCTTAAAATAAGATCCTGTTCCTTTTTTGTTAATTTTTTTAAATTTTCTAGTATCTTTTCATTGTCTACTCCAGTATATTTTTTATGGATATCTGTATCCATATGTTTTATATCAGAGATTATAAGATCTGTATAAGGTAATATTTTTTCTATTTCATTCCAATCGGTATAGAAACTAGATTCACAGCAAGTTTCAATTCCCTCATCTTTACAAACTTTAAAAAGTTCTCTAATAAAATCACTCTGAAGTAAAGGTTCTCCTCCTGAAACTGTAACTCCTCCTCCTGAACGTTCATAGTATCCTTTGTCTTTACGTATTTCTTTCATACATTCTTCAACAGACATTGATCTTCCCCATAATTTAATTGCATCTGAAGGACAAGCATCATAACAAGCAAGACAATTTGTACATTTACTATGATCTATAGAGACTAATTTATCATCTATAAAATTTAACATACTCTTATCAGGACAGACATCTAAGCACATACCACATTTTTCAGATGAAATACATTTACTTCCGTATACTCCAGGTTGTATATGCGCTTTAAAACTTTCAGGATTTCCACACCACTCACACCTTAATGGACAACCTTTGAAAAATAATTCTGTACGGATACCTGGTCCATCATGAAGTGTAAAACGCTGAATATTAAAAATAATTCCTTGATTTGTCAATTGATTACCTCCCTAACATTCACTAATATAGTAAAAATTTCACATATATTTTAAAAAAAAATTTTAAAATGTAATTTAAAATATATTTTAACAATTTTTTTATTTTAATCTATAAATTAAATAATTTAAATAATCCTTTACAAATAAAGTTAAAACACATAATAATGTAAAAAATAAACTTAGATTAAAATTATATCTTTTAAATTATTAAATATTATTTTTTTAAAAAAATGAATTAAATTATATATATTGTTATTTTTTTATCTTGATATGTTATATACTAAAAAAAATATTATTGTGTCTCTTTAAGACACTATTAACCTAAATTTTTATTTTTTTATTGTTTTTTTTTCTATTTTTTTTTCTCCTAATCATACTTTTTGGATATTTTTTAGTTTTTATAACTTAAGAGATATTATATTCTTATAAAAAGTTCTATTAATCACTCAATATATTATATCTGTATTTTTTAAAGGGTCCATTGTATTTTTTTTTACTAACTGATACAATTAAGTCATTAAAAAAAATATAAAAATATAGATAGATATTTCAAATTAAAGACAAAGCATTAGAATTTTTTTTAGATAAGGAGGCTTTAATATGTATAGTTCAGAATTTCCTGTTACATTATTGCCTAATTCTGTAAAGGATAAGATTAAATTTAAAAAATATAAAAAAGGTGATTATCTCTATGAAGATGGAGATGATACGATTATTTATATAAAAAAAGGTAAGGGAATGAAGATTAGATGTGATCAAGATGGAGAAAAAGTTTTTCCTTATATGTTTTCTGACGATGAATTTATAGGAGTTAATGCATATTTTACAGGGGGAAGTGACTGGGAAGTTATTGCATATACCGATGAAGTTATTGTCTTTGAAATACCAAAATCTATTTTCAAAGAATATATCTTAGGAACTCCTATATTTATAGAGGAATACCTTCCAAAATGTACCAAACTTCTCTTTCAAGGTCTCAGAGGATTTTATATTTATACTCAAGGAGGAGCTGTTGCTTACTACGCATATATATTAAATTGTTTTTGTAAAGATACCAATATATTTCCTTTTGATAGCTATCCCGATATGACTAAATCAGTATATGTCAACAAATCAACTCTATACAAAATTACTAAACAATTTATTGATGAGGGTATTATAGAAAAAAATATACATAGTATAAAAATAATCGATAGAAAGGCTTTGATAAAATATTTTGATTCTTATAGATATTAATAATTACAGATCAATACAATCTCTATAATTATTTTTTGAAAAATTTTTTTAAAATAAAAATAAAACTATTTTGGAGGACTTATGACAATTAAACAACCAGGAAAATTTCTAAATGGAATTAATAGTATTATAGATATAGACGGACCCCATAGAGACTTTCTCATGGAGTTTGAGATATTAAAAATGAAAAGAAATGATTTTTATTCCAATGACCAACCTTTAGAAAGAGCATATATCTTAATTTATGGTGAAATAAAAGTTACTTTTGACGATAAATCAGAAACATTAACAAGGGAAAATTTTTATGATTTTGACCCTACAACTGTTCAACTTTGTAAAGATACTAAGATTACAATTGAGTGTTTAAATGAGGATACTGAAATTGCTATTTTTAAATCCAAAAATGAAAAGCTTAATAGATCTCAAATACGTTATGCAAAAGATATTCTCCCTGAAACTAGAGGTGAAGATATAATTGATGGTGCTACAAAAAGAGTTACTAAGATGATATTAGATCATTCAATAGATCCAGAATCTAATCTATTACTCGGTGAAAATATGCATTATCCTGGAAGATGGGCTGGGTATCCATCTCACCATCATGAACAACCAGAAGTTTATTTCTATAAATTTACACCTCAAGGAAAATCTGGTTTTGGACTTGCAAAGTTAGGAGAAGAGGCCTTTTTATTACGAGAAAATGATACATTTTTAGCACCTCCTGGTTTAGATCATCCACAAGTTGCTGCACCTGGATATGGAATGTATTGTATATTTGCCATAAGACATTTAGATAATAATCCGCATACTAAACCTACATTTGTTAAAGAACATATCTGGACTGCTGAAAAAAATGCAGTAATTTGGCCAAACAAAAAAAATAATCTATGAAAATTCTTACAATAACAAGTTAAAGGAGGAAAATTATGGACCCAAAATTTTTAGAAAGTGAAATGGAAAACTATAAGAAAGAACAGGAAAAAATTAAACAACTGATTGGAAATATAGGAGCTACCCATAGTAGCAAAAACCACAAAATCTTTAATGGACTTTTTCTTATGCTTGTTATACTTTCATTTTTTGCCGGTGGAATTTTACACTATATACCATTTAATCTTTCTATCGAGTTAGGAGTATTTCTAGTTTCTGTAAAAATAGCATGGATGATCCATGAACAACAAAAAGTTAATCATTTTCAATTTTGGATATTAAATTCTATAGAGCTTAGATTAAATTCCCTCCAAACAAACTTTAGAAAGATGGAAAAAGAACTAAAAAAACAAGGGCAAGAAAGAAACTAAATAGATATTATTTTCGACTATCAATCTTTATAATTCTAACAAAATAAAATTTTCATATTTTTACTAAAAAAATATAAAAATAAAGAGTATTTATTAAGATATTCCAACAAATAAAAGATAAAATATAAATCGAAAAATTAATTTTAAAACGATAAAAAATTAATCAAGTTTAAAACGATTTTTTTAATAATAGATTCAACCTATTTAATAAAAAATTTAAATATATTTAACCATAAATACAAAAAATTATATTTTAAAGAATAATATATATATATCATTCTTTAAATTTTCATTAATTTTAATAGCCTTAAAAGATTTCAGTATTTATAAAAATTCTAATTTTATAAATATTGAAATCTATAATTCAAAAATTCATAAGATTTTAAATCGATTTCTAATAAGATTTCTAACCCACTTTCTAGAACTTCCCCAATATAATTTTCTCGATCTATTTTTGACCTTTAGATATTTCATTAATATAAACAAATAAAAGACTTAAGGATTTGATCTATCTAAATTTTTAAGAATATTTAATAAAAAAATACTCCCTAAGAGTATCTTAAAAAGAGAAATTAAAAGAAAAAAAAGTCAATTATATCAAATTTGACTTTTTTTTTGGATTAAGGTATAGTTTTGATCAAGTTGTCAACATTTGTTGATATTGCAAGATAAAAACTATGTAATAATTTTAAAAGGGGGCGTAATTATGGACGAAAAAAAGAGAGTCATACAAGAATATGTGCCAGGTAAACAGGTTACCTTAGCACATTTAATAGCAAATCCAAATAACGAAATTTATAAAAAATTAGGTCTCATAGGAGATAACAGTGGAGCTATTGGAATACTAACAATCACACCTGGGGAGGCGTCTATTATTGCAGCAGATATAGCTACAAAAAATGGAGATGTTCAAATAGGTTTTTTAGATAGATTTAGTGGAACTGTAGTTATAAGTGGAGATGTATCTAGTGTTAAAGAATCTTTAGAGAGTGTTATATCTTTTTTAGGTGATACTTTGAATTTTTCAATTTCAAAAGTAACAAGGTCTTAGCCGATGAAATTAATGTTGGTAGGGAGAACAGGTGTTGGAAAAACCACTTTAACTCAAAGATTAAATAAAAAAAATCTAGAATATAAAAAAACTCAAATGGTAGATTACATTGGTCAAGTAATAGATACTCCCGGAGAATATGTTGAAAATAGAAATTACTATAAAGCTTTAAATGTTGTGTCTATGGATGCTCAAATTATAGGCTTAGTTCAATCAAGCTTAGATGAGGTTAGTGTCTTTCCACCTAACTTTTCATCGATGTTTTTAAATAAAAAAGTTATAGGAATAATAACTAAAGTAGATTTAAAAAGTGATACAAAAATGGCTAGAAATTTTTTAAATCTTGCAGGTGTTGAAGAGATTATTGAGATTGGAAAAAATTGTGAAATCAAAATTTTGAAAAATTATATAGGGGGGGCAAATGAAAACTAGTGTTGTAATAGCAGAAGATGATCCGCTTACTAGAATGGATATAGTAGAGATACTGACAGAAGCTGGATATGATGTTATAGGTGAAGCCAGTGACGGTATAGAAGCCATTACTGTATGTCAAGAAAAAAATCCAGATATAGTCTTATTGGATATCAAAATGCCTATGATTACAGGTCTTCAAGCCAGTAAGATATTGACAGATGAAAATTTTGAAGGATGCATAATATTACTAACCGCGTACAACATAGAAGAATATATCAATACAGCTAGTAAAAATAAAGTCATGGGTTATTTGTTAAAACCTATTGAAGAAAAAACTTTTTTATCCCATTTAAAATTAGTTTTTAACAATTATAAAAATTTTAAGAGTTTAAAAAAAGAGGTTAAAGAGATCAAAGAAACCCTAGATAATAGAAAAATAATAGAACGAGCTAAAGGAATCATTATGAATTCTAAAAAAATTTCTGAAAATGAAGCATATAAAATTTTAAGAGAGATCAGTATGACTAAAAGATTAAGCATTTTAAGTTTATCTAAAATAATTTTGATGACAGGTGATTTTGATGATAACTGCTTATTGTAAAATATCTGGAACATTATTACAAGAAGATATAGAAAAAATTCTAAGTTTAAAAGAGACAGTGTCTATGTTAAGTAATATTTTAGGCACAGATGTATTTATAGATTGTGCTACAAAAGATGAAGAGAAAGCAATTGTTGTTTATCATGCTAAACCTCCACAAAATAGCCTTTATACTCGAAATGTATCAGGTGAAACAGCTATTTCTACGAAAGAACCAGCTGTTTTTAGAAGTTTTTTAACAGGACTACCATCAAAAAACTACAAAGCAGTAACTCAAGAAGAAGAAGATGTTATTCAAAATGTAATTCCTATAAAAAATAATGATGATCAAACTATTGCAGTTATAATAGTCGAATATAAAGATCATGGAGAAAGAAAGTTAAATTCAGATCTACTAAATAAAACAACTAATAATTTAATTAAAGAGATTAGTGTTTCAAGGACGAAAATTCCAGAATTTATAAAAGATGGAGTTGTAGTTTTCAACAAAAATGGAGAAGTGATCTATTCAAATAAAGTTGCAAAATTAATTTATTCAAAGTTAGGAGTATACCACAATATATTTGGTCGAAGTTACGATAATATAACGTTAACAAAAACTGATTTCTTTAAGATATTACAAGATATAGAAACAAAAAAAACAAAAGAAATAACAATATCAGAAATATCTTTAACTGTTTCCTATTTCTTAACAGAATTTGAAGAGGAGGAGACTAACGTCATAATGATTGTACAAGATATTACAAAAGAAAAAAAGAATGAAAAAGAATTGATGTTAAGATCGGTAGCGATAAAAGAAATTCATCATCGAGTTAAAAATAATTTACAAACTATAGCAAGTTTATTAAGAATACAAAAAAGAAGAGTCGAGAATGAAGAATTAAAAAAAATATTAAATGAAACAATAAATAGGATCTTAAGTATAGCTATAACACATGAAATACTATCCGAAAACGGGTTTAATGATCTTAATATGAAAAAAATATTAAGATTAGTATACAAAAATTTTTTAAATACATCTATTGACAAAATAGATAAAATAAGGTTTAATGTTATTGGAGATGACTTTTACACAAATTCAGAAACTTCTACAGCAATAGCTTTAGTCTTAAATGAAATACTGCAAAATGCAGTTGATCATGCTTTTGTTGGAAGGGAAAATGGAAGTATAACAATCAACATTGAAAAACATCAATTTTGTTTTAAAATTAGCGTATCTGACAACGGCGTCGGAATGGACACTAATAAAGTTGAAAATAAAAATTTAGGAATGATGATAATTGAAAAAATTGTCAAAGACAAGTTAAAAGGTTCTTTTAATATCAAAAGTGAAATTGGAAAAGGTACAACTGTAGAGTTTGAATTTAAAAATATATAATATTATGATACACAAAGAAGTGTATTTATAAGGCAATGGAGCCAAAGTAACATAGGATAACTATGTTATTTTGGCTTTTTTTATTTTTACTATTTTAATATTACTAAAGGAGAAGAGATGAAAGAAGAGATAATTAGCGTTGGAATAGATATAGGAACTTCTACAACCCAATTAGTCTTTACAAAAATTATTTTAGAAAACATGGCTTCAGGAGCAAGAGTGCCTCAAATAAAAATAGTTGGTAAAGAGGTTTTTTATAGAAGTAAAATTTACCTTACTCCTTTGATAAATCAAAATATTATTGACACAGAAAAAATAAAAAAACTCATACAATTTGAATATGAAAAAAGCGGTATAAAAGTAAAAGATGTAGCAACTGGCGCTGTTATCATAACTGGAGAAACAGCCAGAAAAGAAAATGCTAAAGAAGTTTTAAATGCACTAAGTGGATTAGCTGGAGATTTTGTAGTCGCAACAGCAGGACCAGATTTAGAAAGTGTTATTGCAGGAAAAGGTTCTGGAGCAATGGGATTTTCAGAAAAAAATAATACAACAATTTACCATTTTGATATAGGTGGAGGGACAACCAACATTTCTTTATTTGATAAAGGAGAAGTTATAGACACCACATGTTTAGATATAGGTGGTCACTTAATTACATTCAAAGATGAAAATTTAGAAATTAATTATATCTATGAAAAATATTTAAAATTAATAAAAAATCTAGGTTTAAAAAGTTTAAAAGTAGGATCTATAGCAAATTTAAAAGATTTGAAAATTTTATGTAAATATCTAGCACATATGTTTTTACAGACCCTTAACCTAGAGCAAAAAAGTTCTGAATATAAAGAATTAATAACATATAAAGATTTATCTAATTCATTTATGTCTGAATATGTAAGCTTTTCAGGAGGAGTAGCAGATTATATCTACAAAGAATCTAAAGGTGATAAATTTCTTTACAAAGATATCGGTATAATTCTTGGAGAAGAGATCAGTCAAATTTTTAAAAATAAAGATATAAAAATAATAAACCCAGGAGAAACAATAGGTGCAACAGTTATAGGTGCTGGTTCCCACACTACAGAAATTTCTGGAAGTACAATAACCTATAGAACTAATTCATTTCCATTTAAAAATATACCTGTAATCAAACTTACTCCAGCAGATGAACTTTTAGAAAAAAGTGAGTTCTCAAAAAAACTTTCCAAGAAAATAGATTGGTTCAAAATTAATGGAGATGATCAAGTAGTAGCAATAGGAATAACTGGGAAAAAAAATATGAAATATTCAGAAATATCAAATTTATATAAAAAATTGTATGCTGCTTTATTTAATTATAAAAAAATAATAATAGTAGCTGAACATGACATAGGAAAAACATTAGGACAAGGATTAATACTTCAATATCCTAAAGAAACTGAGATTATCTGTATTGATGGAATTAAACTTACAGATGGAGATTATATAGATTTAGGTAGTCCATTAGGAAATGGAAGTGTATTACCAGTGATAGTAAAAACGTTAGTATTAAACTATTAAAATAAAAGAGGTGGAGAAATGAGATTAAGTACAAAATTATTTGGCGTAGAGTATCACTTTAAGACTCTTAACGAAGTTATGGCTAAAGCTAATGAATTAAAATCAGGAGATCAATTAGCAGGTCTTGCAGCTAAAACAACCAAAGAAAGGGTAGCAGCTAAAGAAGTTTTATCCAATATTACTTTAGAAGATTTAAAAGAAAATCCGGCAGTTCCATATGAAGAAGATGAAATCACTAGAATAATCATGGATGATTTGAATCTAAAAGTTTATGATGAAATAAAAAAATGGACAGTTAAAGATTTGAGAGAATGGTTATTAAGTACCGAAGTTAGAGGAAATGACATTAAATGGATTAGAAGAGGTCTTACTTCAGAGATGATAGCAGCAGTTACTAAGTTAATGTCAAATTTAGATTTAATTCAAACGGCTAAAAAAATAGTTGTAACTAAACATTGCAACACCACTATTGGTGGAGAAACAATACTCGCAGCAAGATTGCAACCAAATCATACAACAGATGATCCAGATGGAATTATGATCTCTCTTTTAGAAGGGTTAAGTTATGGAGTAGGGGATGCTGTTATAGGACTTAATCCTGTAGACGATACTGTTGATAGTGTAGTCAGAATCTTAGAAAGATTTGATGAAATTAAAAGAAAATGGAATATCCCAACACAAATTTGTGTACTTGCTCACGTTACAACACAAATGGAAGCAATAAAAAAAGGTGCTCCAACAGATTTAATATTTCAAAGTATAGCAGGATCTGAAAAAGGAAATGAAGCTTTTGGAATAGATGCAAAAATGATACAAGAAGCTAAAAACTTAGCTTTGAGAGAAGGAACAGCAGCAGGACCAAATGTAATGTATTTTGAAACAGGACAAGGGTCTGAACTTTCATCAGATGCACATCATGGAGTAGATCAATTAACTATGGAAGCAAGATGTTATGGTTTTGCAAAGAGATTTGATCCTTTTATTGTAAATTCAGTAGTAGGTTTTATAGGTCCAGAGTATTTATACGATAGTAAACAAGTAACAAGAGCAGGACTAGAAGATCATTTTATGGGTAAATTACATGGTCTTTCAATGGGTGTAGATGTTTGCTATACAAATCATATGAAAGCAGATCAAAATGATATAGAAAATTTAGCTTCATTATTGGGATTAGCAGGATGTAACTTCTTCATGGGAGTTCCAGTTGGAGATGATATTATGCTTAATTATCAAACAACAGGATATCATGATATACAAACACTAAGAGAAACATTAAATAAAACTCCAATTAAAGAATTCTCTTTATGGTTAGAAAAAATGGGAATTAGAGAAGATGGAAAATTTACAGAAAAATCAGGAGACGGATCAATTTTTTTATAAGAGGAGGAAGAAATGGTATCAGAAAAAGAACTTAAAAGCATAATTTCTAAAGTTTTAGAACAAATGGGGTCTGAAACAAAAGTAGAAAACCAAATAGTTGAAGTAAAACAAAAAAAAATATGCAACGAAGAGTTAGAAGACATTACAAAAAAGGATATTAAAGATATATGTGAATTAAAAAAATTCCATAATAAAGAACAATTTTTAAAATATAAACAAAAAACACCTGCAAGAGTTGGAGTTTCTAGAGCTGGAAGTAGATATCTTACAAGTACTTCATTGAGATTTAAAGCTGATCACGCTGCTGCAATAGATGCAGTCTTTAGTGATGTATCTGATGAATTTTTAAAAACAAATGATCTATTTAAAATACAAACAAGATGTAAAAACAAAGATGAATATCTTACTAGACCTGATTTAGGAAGAAGAATTTCAAAAGAAGGAGTAGAAATAATCAAAGAAAATTGCAAAAAATCACCTAAAGTTCAAGTCTATATTTCAGATGGTTTAAGTTCAACTGCTATAGAAGCAAATATTGAGGATACTCTACCATCATTATTAAATGGACTAAAATCTTATGGGATAGAAACAGGAACACCATTTTTTGTAAAATACGGCAGAGTAGCTGCAGCAGATGAAGTTTCAGAAGTTTTAGATGCTGAATTGACATGTGTTTTAATAGGAGAAAGACCAGGGTTGGCAACTTCAGAAAGCATGAGTGCATATATTACATATAAAGGTTATATAGGAATTCCAGAAGCCAAAAGAACAGTTGTTTCTAATATTCATAGAAATGGAACTTCTGCTGCAGAAGCTGGAGCACACATAGCACATATTATAAAACAAAGCTTGGAAGCTAAGGCTAGCGGACAAGATTTAAAACTTTAGTGGAGGGGAAAAATGATTAATGATCCGTTAAGAGCAAAGGTCTTAGGAGTCAAAGTTATACCAAATGTCGATGATAAGATGGCAAGTGAATTGAAACTACCTAATGGGTATAAAAGTATTGGAATTGTAACTGCAGATTGTGATGATGTAACTTATACAGCCCTTGATGCTGCCACTAAAATGGCAGAAGTAGAAGTTGTTTATGGAAAATCATTTTATGGTGGAGCTGCAAATGCAAATAGTAAATTAGCCGGAGAAGTTATTGGAATAATAGCAGGACCTAGTCCAGCAGAAGTAAAGAGTGGATTAAATTCAATAGTTGATTTTATAGAAAATGAAGCATGTTTTTATAGCGCTAATGAAGATGATTCTATAGCTTATTATGCTCACTGTATTTCAAGAACAGGAACATATCTATCAGAAAATTCTGGAATTAAAGAAGGAGAAGCACTTGCTTATTTAATAGCTCCTCCTATTGAAGCAATATACGCTTTAGATACAGCAATGAAAGCTGCAGATGTAGAAATGGTATCATTTTTTGGACCGCCATCTGAAACAAACTTCGGTGGTGCTTTATTAACTGGAAGTCAATCAGCATGCAAAGCTGCTTGTGAAGCTTTTGCAGATGCAGTTAAATATGTAGCTGCAAATCCAATTAAATATTAAGGAGTAAATAATGAGAGCATTGGGAATGATAGAAACAAAGGGATTGGTAGGAGCTATATTAGCTGCAGATGTAGCATCTAAAACGGCGAATGTCGAAATTTTAAATAAGCATTTTATCAGTGCAGGAATAGTAACACTAGAAATAACTGGAGATATAGGGGCTGTTAATGTAGCTATCGAAGCAGCTGTAGCAGCAACTGAAAAATTGAATGTTTTCATGAGTAGTAATGTAATAGCAAGACCAAGCGATTCAATTGAAAATCTAATCTCAGATAATTTTAAAAAAAATCATCTTAAAATCACAAAAAAAATTGAAAAACCAATTGAGAAAGAAATAAAAACAGATGAAGTAAAGATAGAACCAAAAGAAATAAAAACTAAAGAGACAATAGTTGAAAAAAAAATAATAAAAAATAAAAAATAAAACTTACAGGAGGATATAACTATGGCAACTTTAAATGCATTAGGAATGATCGAAACAAAAGGACTGGTAGCAGCAGTAGAAGCAGCAGATGCAATGGTAAAAGCTGCAAACGTAACATTAGTAGGAAAAGAAATGATTGGTGGAGGATTAGTAACTGTATTAGTTAGAGGTGACGTAAGAGCAGTCAAAGCTGCAACAGATGCAGGGGCAGCAGCAGCAGATAGAGTTGGAGAATTAATATCTGTTCATGTAATTCCAAGACCTCATTCAGAAGTTGAAATTATTTTACCAGAAATAAAAACTAAATAACAAACAATTAAATTGGCAGAAGTTGTAAAAATATACAGCTTCTGCCGTTTAAAAATTAGGAGAATTAATATGGGTTCAATTTGTGTAGTTGAATTTTTTAGTATCGCTGAGGGATTCGAAGCATTAGATAAATTTTTAAAAAAAGTAGATGTTGATGTCTGCAAAGCTGGAACCACATGTCCAGGAAAATATTATTTTATAGTTTTAGGTGATACAGAATCTATAAATATAGGCCTAAATAATTTAAGCTTTGAACAAAAAAAAATAATAATCTCAGGAGTTTCAGAAGATATTTTAAAAGCTATAAAGAATAAAACTATAAAAAAAATGAAAAATTCAATAGGAATATTTGAATTCTCAAATATCTCTGAAAGTATTTATTCTCTTGATGGTGTCCTAAAAAAAACTAATGTAGAAGTAGTAAAGTTAGTATTAGGATATGGTATTGGGGGGAAAAGTTATTATGTCGTAACTGGAAATATAGATTCTATCGAAGAAGCTATAATTTTAATAACTAAATCATACAAAGTAAAAAATTATAAAAAAATAAATAATCCTAGTAATGGAATATTAAAGTATATTTAGGAGGATCAAAATGGATAAAGATTTATTGTCAATACAACAAGTTAGAGAGTTAATGGCTCTTTCTAAAGGTGCACAAAAAAAATATTCTGAATTTAGTCAAGAAAAAATCAATTATATAGTTGAAATTGTTGCAAAAGGAATGTCATCTCATAATGAAAAATTAGCAAAACAAGCGGCTGAAGAAACTGGCTTTGGTATATGGGAAGATAAAGTTATAAAAAACAAATTTGCTTCTGAATATTTATATGAATATATAAAAAATATGAAAACAGTAGGAGTAATTAATGAGACAGAAGACATCTTAGAGATTGGTGTTCCTGTAGGAGTTATAGCAGGAATAATTCCATCTACTAATCCAACTTCTACAACAATATACAAAATTTTATTAGCGTTAAAATCGGGAAATGGAATAGTTGTTAGTCCCCATCCAAATGCTAAAAATTGTATTATGGAGACTGTTAAAATTATGCAAAACTTAGCATATAATGCTGGAGCACCAGAAGGACTAATTGGAGTAATTGAAATCCCAACTCTACAGGGAACACAAGCTCTTATGAAACATAAAGATACTGCAGTTATTCTTGCAACCGGTGGAGAAGCAATGGTAAAAGCAGCATATAGTTCTGGAAATCCAGCAATTGGAGTAGGTCCTGGAAATGGTCCTGCATTTATAGAAAAAAGTGCTAATATAAAACTTGCTGTAAAAAGAATTTTAGATAGTAAAACATTTGATAATGGTGTTATCTGTGCTTCTGAGCAATCGATAATCATTGAAGAAGTAAAAAAAGTAGAAGTTATGAAAGAATTAAAAAACCAGGGAGCTTATTTTTTAACAAGGGAACAATCTGAAAAATTAGGAAAATTTATATTAAGATCTAATGGATCTATGAACCCGCAAATAGTAGGTAAAAGTGTAGAAAATATTGCAAAACTTGCAAATATTGAAATTCCAAAAGGAACAAGAGTAATCATTTCAGAAGAAACTACAGTATCTAAAACAAATCCTTACTCAAGAGAAAAATTGGCCCCAATATTAGCTTTTTATGTAGAAAAAAACTGGGAAGAAGCTTGCAAAAGATCTATAGAAATATTAAATAATGAAGGTGCAGGTCATACTATGTGCATCCATTCAGAAGATAAAGCAATTATTAGAGAGTTTGGATTAAAAAAACCCGCTTCTAGAATATTAGTAAATACTCCAGGAGCTCTAGGTGGAGTAGGAGGCACAACTGCTCTAGCTCCTGCATTTACACTTGGGTGTGGAGCTGTTGGTGGAAGTTCTACTTCAGATAATATAACACCTTTAAATCTCATAAACATAAGAAGAGTAGCTTGGGGAATCAAAGAGTTAGAGGATTTAAAACCTAAAAAAACTTCAAATGATATAGACTTTTCAAATACAAATATAGAAAACATTGATATAGAAAATATGATAAAAAAAGTAGTACAAGACTTATTAAATAGGTAGGTAACTATATGGTAGTAACAGAATTGCAATTAAAAGAAAATTACAAAAATGAAAAATTTAGTAAATATTATTTAGAGGAAGGTGCCATATTAACTCCGTCTGCTAAACAATTTCTTCGAGATAAAAAAATAGAATTAGTTCAAAAAAATAAAGAACAAAAAAAGAGAGAGATAACAAATAATAAAATTGAAAAAATAAAAGAAAAAAAACCAATAAAAAATAATGAGGTTACTAAATACAAAGGACTTATGGGAGAAGTATATTTTGAAAAACCAGAATATATGACCCAACTTTCAGGAAATATTTTAATAAAAAAAAATCATAAAATAATTTTTTTTAGAAGTAAAATAGATAATTTCTTATCTGAGTTAATCTTAGTAGAAAAACAGATCAATGCCAATAATAATGCTAAATTAAAAAAAGATTTTAAAAGTATAAGACAATTTTTAGATGCAATCATTACATCAGAAATATTGAATACCAAACTAGATAAAAATTTGAAAATTTTTGATCTATCATTAGAAGAAATAAGGGAGATCTCTCACAATCCTAAAAAAAATTTTTCTATGGGCCATCTTTTTGGCATATCATCTGACAATAGTATTAAAACTTTGTATTTAAATAAATTAAGAACTTTAATTAGAGAAGTAGAAATAACAGCTGTAGATGCTTTTGTATCAGAATTAGAGATTCAAAAAATAGACCTTTTAAGAGCCCTAAATAGACTAAGCAGTGCAATCTATATAATGATGCTAAAGGAGGAAAAAGGGGAATATGGAAATTGAAAAAATTGTAAAACTCGTTAAAGATCAACTAGAACAATATGGTAAAAATGAAAAATGTGATGAAAACAAAATACCAGTAGAAGCTTCTGGAAGGCATATCCATCTATCTCATAAAGATATAGAAAGTTTGTTTGGAAAAGGATATATCTTAAAGAAAAAGAAAGAACTATCTCAACCAGGTCAATTTGCTTGTGAAGAAAGAGTTAGAATAATTGGTCCAAAAGATATTATAGAAAATGTAATAATTTTGGGACCTGCTAGAACAGAGAGTCAGGTAGAGATTTCTTTGACTGATTGTCGAAAATTAGGAATAAAACCATCTATAAAAAATTCTGGAGATATTCTCGGTACACCTGGAATAATAGTAACAAACAAAGACAAAACAATAATATTAAATCAAGGAACTATAATTGCTAAAAATCATATCCATATGAATTCGAAAGAAGCTGAAATATTAGGTGTCAAAGACAATCAGAAAGTAAAAGTAAAAATTTTTTCAGAAAGACCTATTACTTTTGAAGATGTATTAATAAGAGTCAATGATTCATTTAAATTAAGTATGCATATTGATTATGATGAGGCTAATGCTTGTAATCTCAATAAAAATACCTATGGAAAAATAGTATGAATGAACAAAATTTAATAGAATTCATAAAAAAAGAAGTAAGTAAATATATAAACCTAGAAAATAACGCAAAAAAAGATATAGAAGTTATCGGTGAAGATTTACTTTTGAAAGACGAACTACAAAAAAAATTTAAAATTTCTGATAAAAGCAATCATTTAATCGTTACAACTATAGGAATAAAAGAAATAGTTTCCCTTTCACAGGGAACTTATAATAATGATTACTGTCAGAAAATTCTAGAAAGTTTACTAGAAGGGAAAAAAATTTTTTTAATAGAAGAAGGGATAGCTTGGAGATCATACTGTAACATCCCATTACCTTTAAGAATTCTCTATGAAAACTATGAAAAAGAACTAAAAAAATATGGACTTCAAATATCTAAAAGATTAGATATTGAAGAAAGACTAGTAAAAAAAAGTGAATTTATTTCCCAAGGGATTTTAGATTTAAAAAAAATAAAATATCTATTTAATTCTAGCAAGGTAATAGAACTTTCTAAAAATGTGAAAATAACAGAACTGGCCAAAGAATTTGCAAGGGAAAATCAAATCAAATTATTAAAAAGGTGATGAAATGAAAATTGGTAAAGTAATAGATAACGTTTGGGCTACGAGAAAAGTAAATAGTTTGAATGGATATAAATTTTTAGTAATTGAATTAGAAAATGGCGAAAAAATTGTTGCTTGTGACAATATAGGGGCCGGCGAAGGTGACAGAGTGTTAGTAACTTTAGGAAGCGGAGCAAGAAAAGGAACTTATGAAGAAAATGTCCCGATAGATTCATTGGTTATAGGTATTATTGATGGAATAGGAGGAGGAAATGAATAAGAAGGTATTAATTACTTTAAGAAATATCGAGAAATATATTTGTGGTAGTGAATTTTATGTATCTAAAGACATGATATTACTACCTACAGTAAAAGACTATTTAAAAGAAAAAAATATAAAATTATCTTACAATAAAATCAAAGAAAGTAAAGAAATTTCTTTAGAAGATAGAATTAAAATTATTTTAAAAAAAGAGTTCAATGTAATAGAAAATGATAAAGTAAATAGAATTATAAAAATTGTTAAGGAGATGGTGGGAAATGGGAATTAACGATATTATTATTTATATAATGGTTTTCTTTATGGCTGTTGGTGCTATTGACAAATGTATGGGAAATAAATATGGATATGGAGAAAAATTTGAAGAAGGATTTATGGCCATGGGAGCTCTTGCTCTTGCAATGGTAGGAGTTATATCTTTAGCTCCGGTATTAGCTAATGTATTAAGACCAGTAGTTTCACCTTTTTATCAAATGTTAGGAGCAGATCCTGCAATGTTTGCAACAACATTACTTGCAAACGATATGGGAGGTTATCCTTTAGCTATGCAACTTGCAGAAACTCCAGAAGCAGGAACATTCGCTGGACTTATTTTAGGAGCTATGATGGGTCCAACGATAGTATTTACAATACCAGTAGCTTTAGGAATTATAAAAGTTGAAGATAGAGAATTTCTTGCAAAAGGTGTATTAGCAGGAGTTGTCACTATACCATTAGGTTGTTTAGTAGGTGGCTTAGTAGGTGGCTTTAGTTTAAAATTAATTTTAGTTAACTTGATACCAATAATTTTATTTGCTGCAATAATAGCTATCGGTTTATGGAAGATTCCAGCTAAAATGATAAAAGGATTTACAGTCTTTGGGCAAGGAGTAGTAATAGTTATTACACTAGCATTAGCAGCTATAGTGGTAGAAACTTTAACTGGAATAGTCGTTATCCCAGGAATGGCACCAATATCTGAAGGTATTGAGATAATAGGAGCTGTTTCAATCACATTAGCAGGAGCATTTCCATTGGTTCATTTTATTACTCAAGTATTTAATAAACCTCTCTTAAAATTTGGAAAACTTTTAGGAATGAACGAAACTTCTGCAACAGGGATGGTAGCTAGTTTAGCAAATAGTATTCCTATGTTTGGTTTAATGAAAGATATGGATGAAAAAGGTAAAGTACTAAATGTAGCTTTTGCAGTAAGTGCCGCTTTCGTATTTGGAGATCATTTAGGATTTACTGCTGGTGTTGATAGAAGTATGATATTTCCAATGGTAATAGGAAAATTAGTAGGAGGAATTAGTGCTGTAGCTTTAGCATCATTTATGTATAAAACAACTAAAAATAAAAAAATAGTAGGTGAAGAAGTTTAATGAATATAAATGAAAAAGAATTAGAGATATTGATTAAAAAAGTTATAGAAGCAGAATTAGGTAATAAAGAAAGTTCAAAAATTAAATTTTTTGATCCTAGTGGGGTAGGAGTAATAAAAGCAAACAAAATCATGCGAGAAAGATTTGATACAGGAAATCCTAATGATCAAGTCTACGTTACAGATTTATTTTCATTAAAGGAAAGTCCAAGAATAGGAGCTGGAATGATGGAAATGGAAAGATCTACTTTTGACTGGACACTAAACTACGATGAGATAGACTATATAATTGAAGGTACTTTAAAAATTATTATCGATGGAAGAGAAGTAATTGGAGAAAAAGGTGATGTAATGTTGATTCCTAAAGGTTCAAAAATTAAATTTAGTGCACCAGATTATGCCAAATTTGTTTATGTTGTTTATCCAGCTAACTGGCAAGAACAGAACTAGGAGGATAAAATGAAAGAGTTTAAATTAAAACCTGAAATAAAATATGGAAGTGAATCTTTAGGATGGATTAAAAATTTAAAATCCAAAAAAATTCTTATAGTGACTGATAAAACTATGGTTAAATTAGGTTTAGTTGATAAGGTTATATCTAATTTAAATGGATCAGAAGTAAAAGTATTTGATAAAGTTTTACCTAATCCAACTGTAGAAGTTATAAAAGACGGAATTAAAGAATTTTTTATGTTTAACCCCGAAGTAATAATAGCTTTAGGAGGTGGTTCTCCTATCGATGCTTGTAAAGGAATAATTTATTTTAGTTATAAAATTCAAAAAGAACATAAGGGAGAAATAAAAAGAATTCCATTCATAGCTATTCCCACAACAAGTGGAACAGGTTCAGAGGTAACTTCTTACAGTGTCATCACAAATGAAAATAGTAAAATAGCTCTAGCTGATGATGAAATGTTACCAACTATGGCAATATTAGATCCAGAATTTATGAAAACTTTACCTAAAGTTGTAATTGCTGATACTGGAATGGATGTATTAACTCATGCAATAGAGGCATATGTTTCTAATTCTAGGAATTCATTTACTAATGCTTTATCTTTAGAATCTATTAAAATAATTTATAAAAATTTACTAAACCATTATGAAAATTCTCAATTATTAAAGCCTAGAGAAGAAATACAACATGCTTCATGTATGGCAGGTTTATCCTTTAATAATTCTTCTTTAGGTATAAATCACAGTATAGCCCATACTTTAGGATCTAATTTACACCTATCTCATGGAAGATCAAATGCAATAATAATGCCATATATAATTGAAAATAATAAAAATGCTTATGAATATTATTATGAAATTTCTAAAATGTTGGGTTTACCTTCAAAAGACATTATTGAAGGTAAAAATTCCTTGATAGCATTTATCACTATTTTTAAAGAGAAGATGAAAATTCCAAATTCTTTAAAAGATCTAGGTATAGAATTTGAGGAATATAAAAAATTAATACCACAATTTTTAGATGATATAAAAAAAGACATCTGTACTGCTGGAAATCCTAATAAATTTACAGATGAAGAATATGTTGAATTATTAATTAAATTATATTATGGATTAATATAATTTAAAGCCAATTCATTTTTAATATCTTAGATAAATAAATTAAAAACT
>DDQV01000046.1 GCA_002342785.1 Fusobacteriaceae bacterium UBA2433
AATTGCAGTACCACCTTCTAACTTAGCATTATTTTCTGTATAGCCATAAGAATTAAGTGCAATGATTATCATTGTGTTATCATTTCCCCTTGCAGGAAGTATTTTATGCCATATATCCCTTCGTTTTCCACAGGCTCCTGGGGAAGCACTTAATATGAAAATTAGATATGCTCCTTCAATTGCTTGGTGGAGAAAAAGTTCTGGAATATGAAGTTCAAGGCAGAGATTTATTCCAATTTTGGTGTTATTTATTTTTGCATTTCCAATCTTATCGCCTTCTTTAAAAATAAAAGCTTCTTTTAATCCAAGATGGGTTTTTCTATATTTATATATCTTATTTTTAGAGTTATCATAGATGAGAGTCGAGATATATTTGTGTTCTTCATCTTCTTCATTAAAACCTAATATTATACTAATTTTATTTTCCACACATCTTTCTAATATTTTCTTAATGATATCTGAATTTTCTGATATGGTGCATATATTTTTAGGATTTGAAGAATATCCAGTTAAAAATGATTCAGGAAATACGATTAGATCTGCATCTTTGTCAGAAGCTTCATTGATACATTTTATAATTGTTTTATAATTTTTATTAATATCATTGAAAATTGATTCTTTGTCACACAATGCTATTTTCATTATATTTTTTCTCCTTATTCTAATAATTAGAGGTATTAACAAAACTAAAAAAGATGATCTCTGTACAATACAGTAATCATCTTTTTTAGTTTCTTAACTATATCTTTTATATTTTATATATAGTTTTAATTATATTGAAAGTTCTTTTATAAAATTGATAGAAGTTTCATTATTTTTACTATTATGTTCTAACTCTAATACAACTATATGATCATATTCAAGAGTTTTGTAAATATCTCCATTACTATATTTTTTATTACATATATTCTCAATGGCATTAAATGATCTATCTTTTTTAAATATAAGTTCTTGAAGATCTTCATATAAATATGAAAATGCATCTTCCTCAGCAAGGGAAATAAAACTTATTTCATCGAGAATTTCCTCTGAAAGGTTATCTTTATAATTCACTATAAATTCACTTCCCTCTTTTGTTACAGGAAGTTTTATTAAATAGTCATTTTTACTCAGATATACATCTAGCTCTGTGACACATGGACCTGTCCATTTGAAATCTATATTTTCTAAAATCCATCCAAACTTTTTTAATTCTTCAAAGTTGTCAAAATTTTCAATTGTTTTTTTATTTATTATTTCAAATTTCATTCTCATGTCATTTTTTAAACTGCTATCTAATAGAAATTTAGTTTTCTTTAAATTTTTCCATTTGTTGGTAAACTCTATAAATAGAGCTTCTGCCTCATCAAAAGAGGAAAACTTTTCTGATTTATAAGCTTTTCTTCTTTTAGCCATATTTATTTTTTCATTTTTAAATTTTGTTAATATATATCTTAATTTGTCACTGGAATTTTTTCCTATTCCTTTTTTTTCTAGGATTTTTAAATCCTCCATAGAAAGTCTAAAATTAGCTACTTTTAAAACTTCTTCTTTTGGCTTTCTTCCTGCACCTAAACGTGCTCCTCCCTTTGACATTTTATGTCCTCCTAACCTAAAAAAACAGTAATATAACGTAATATACTACACTGTATAATTGTTTTTAAATAAACAAAATAAAGGGTGTAATACATTACCGCTATTTTATTCTCATCAGCTTATCATAGTAAAAGATATTGATAATAAAATAGCTGTAATTAAAAATCAAAGCATCGGAAATATTTTCGTTTCCGATGCTTTTGATGATTGAAATTAACAATTTAAGTTTATAAAAGTCCTTTTTCTTTAAGGAATTCTTCAGCTATAATTTTTGTTGGGATACCTTCTTCAGCAGCTCGATAATTCATATTTTGCATCTCTGCTTCATTGATTTGACCTGAAAGTTTTCCTAAAACTTCTATTATATCAGGATGAACTTTTGCAAATTCACCATTTAAAAGCGGTGCAATATAGTATGGTGGGAAGAAATTTTTATCATCTTCTAATATGACAAGTTTATGAGTGATAAGTTTTCCGTCGGTAGAAAAAGCATCTGTAACATCTATTTTACCATCTTTTATAGCAGTATAACGAAGTCCTCCATCAAGACCTTTTTCCTCTTTAAATGACATTCCTGGATAGAGTTTTTTAAGACCTAACATTCCATCTTCTCTTTCAAGAAATTCCATAGTTGCTCCAATCACTAATTTATTAGAAACTTTTGCTATGTCTGAAAATGTTTTTAAATTGTATTTTTTAGCAGTTTCTGAAGTTACCGCTAAAGTATACGTGTTATTATAACCTAAAGGACCTAAATAATCTAGATTATTTTCTGCTTTAAGTCTATCTTTTACAAGTTTATGAACTTGTTCAGGATCTTTTAATCCACTTTCATTTAAAAGGGCTGAATATGCTGTTCCTGAATATTCAGGATAAAGATCTATATCTCCACTTTTTAGAGCTTCAAATGCAATCTTTGTTCCTCCTAATTCCTTTACATCAACTTTGTAGTCAGTATGATTCTCGATCATAACTGCAAACAATTGTCCTAAGACTCTTGCCTCTGTATAATTTTTATGACCAATTTTAATTGTTTCTACCTTGGCCTCTTTTTTTCCACATGCAGCAAATACCATAATTGTAATAATAAGTACTACTTTTTTAAATAACTTATTCATCTCTTATCCTCCTTAAGTTTTATCTAATCAATTAATAAACTAAATATTTTTAGCTTATATCCATTTTTATTAACTATTTTTCAACCCTTGAGGGGTTAATTTTTTTTCTATAACACCTAAAATAAAGTCAACTGATATTGCTAAAAGTGCTGTTGGTATAGCACCGGCTAAGATCAAATTGTTATTTCCCATAGATATTCCTTTGAAGATAAAATCTCCTAATCCACCGGCTCCTATAAGAGCTGCAATTGTTGCAGTACCGATATTGATTACAGTAGATATTCTAATTCCACCCATAATAATAGGAAGAGCTAAAGGTATTTCAACCATTTTTAATATTTGTGTTTTTGTCATTCCCATTCCTCTTCCAGCTTCAATTATAGAAGGTTCTATACTATTTATTCCTATACATGTATTTTTTATAATAGGAAGTAAAGCATATAAAAATAGTACAAATATTGCAGGTTTGAATCCTATTCCCATAATTGGTATTATAAGTCCAAATAAAGCTAAACTTGGTAAAGTTTGAAATATATTGGCAGTGTTTAATACTAAATGGGTTATTTTTTTGTTTTTAGTTATATATATTCCTAAAGGAACTCCTACAAGAATAGCAAGGAAAACTGCAACTCCAGTTATTCTCATATGTTCTCCTGTTAGTTTAAAAATTTCTGGACCTCTATATTTTAAAAATTGTAAAAAACTTATATTATTCATATCTTAAAGCTCCCCTCCTTCTATACTTGGAGATATTTCTGTAATTATGTTAAGAAGACTTATTGGAGTAATTGCTCCAACTAGTAATTTATCTTTGTCAACTATTGGTATAGATCTGAAGTTTATTTTAGACATTATATTCAAAACTTCTACCATATTTGTATTTTCATCTACAATAAAATCTGCACTTGAAGCCATTATTTCTTTCATCTTCATAGTATTACCTTTATTTTTCATTATCATATTTCTTGTAACTACTCCTACGGGTTTTTGTTTTTTTTCTCCCTCTCTATCAACTACGATAAGGGTATTTGTTTCTCTTTCCTTCATTATCTCAATAGCTTTTGCAGAACTTCCGTTAACTCCTATTTTTCCAAATTTCTTTTTCATAATATCTTTGGCTAAAAGCATCTCAGGAGTTTTCCACATTCTATCTTTCCCAAAGAAATATTCTACAAAATCATTTTTTGGATTTTTTAAAATCTCTTCTGGTGTATCAAATTGAATAACTTCTCCATCTTTAATAACAGCTATTTTATCTGCTAATTTTAAAGCTTCATCCATATCATGGGTAACAAAGACTATTGTTTTTCCTAATTCCTCTTGAAGATTTGTCATTTCATCTTGAAGTTTTTCCCTTGTGATAGGATCTAGAGCACTAAAAGGTTCATCCATGAGTATTATTTCTGGATTAACAGCAAGGGCTCTTGCTATTCCTATTCTTTGTTGCTGTCCTCCACTTAGTTCACTTGGGTATCTGTAGTAAAAATCTTCAGCAGGAAGATCCATAAGTTCTAACAGCTCAAAAGCTCTAGCTTTTTTTTCTTCCTTTGACCATTTCTTAAGTGTTGGAACAAGTTCTATGTTTTCACCAATTGTCATATGTGGAAATAATCCAACCTTTTGAATAACATATCCTATATTTCTTCTAAGTTCCATAAGGTCTTGCCCTTTTACATTTTCTCCATCTATAAAAATATCGCCTTTAGTTGGTTTTTCTAAAAGATTAATCATTTTCATAGTTGTTGTTTTACCACATCCACTTTCTCCTATGAGAACAACAAATTCTCCTTTGTTAATTTTTAAATTAAGATTCTTAACTACTTTATTTTTACCATCGAAACTTTTTGTGACATTTTTTAATTCAATCATAATTTTCTCTCCTCTCATGTTACGTTTTCTAAATAATTATAACATCAATTTCAAAAAAAAACAATCTTTTTATTGAAAAATGTAATTCAAAATTCAATTTTTATAAAGAAAATTATTTGGAATATAGTTTTTTATATAATTTATGATAGACCTATCTAATAAAATTATAATAAAAAATCACCTTAAAAACTTTATTCGTTAAAGAATAAAAGAATTAAGGTGTTAAATTAAATAAGTATATATATTGACACTATATAATGTAAACTATTGTTTATACAAATATAGACGTTAAGTAAATATATAAGTTAACAAATCTTATAAATAAGTAATCTTTTATATATAGTAATTTTTTTAATAAATATAATTTTCTAAATAATTGTAAAGGGTTCCTTACCTTATTAAAGAAGATACACTAAATATTTATAATAGATCTCCAAAATGTTTTAAAGGAATTTTTTAAAAATACTTCTGAATATTTTTCTGGGTGTAGCCTTAGATATAGTGCCATTGCATCACTAGAAGATTTCATATGACATAAAAGATAATCAGCATCCATATCTACAATGATCTCACTTTTATTGGCTTCGTCAAAAATGCTACATAAAAAATTAAACTGACTTGTAACAGATCGTGTCCAAAGTTTTTCCATATATGGAGAATTAGAAAACATATTTAAAAATCTTTTTTTTTCTGGATTGTTAAGGGCCCATCTGATACCTATAGACCATATAGCATAAAATTTTTCTCTGATATCCATAGAGTCTTTTAGAACGCCAAGCATCTCTTCTTTCATAACTTTATGGACTAAAAAAAAGACTTCATTTATAAGTTCTTCTTTAGAACCAAAATGATGATACATAGCACCATTTGATACTCCAGTATGTTTAACGATTGAAGCTATAGACGTACCATCAAAACCTCTTTCTACGAATAGTTCTAGAGCTCCCACAAGAATTTTTTCTTTACACTTCATATTTTTTTTTATTTTCTTCACCTCCTATTAACTTAAACTAAGCTATATTTAATTAAATATTATCAAAGGGTTTTACCTTTGTCAATTCTTTAAAAATACTTGACTTTTGTAAAAAAAAAAGTTATATTAAACGAGCTACAGAGTGAATTCTCTGTTTATAAACTATTATACACTTTTTTATACAATAAATAAACATTTAAAAAGAGAAAATTCTCTTTAAGTGTTTTAGAACAGAAAAATAGTATTTTATTAAAAAACAGGAAAAAATTAGGAGGGAATTATTAATGAAAAGACAGATTTTTATGGTTTTTTTTATTTTCGGGATATTTTTAGTATCTTCTGCAAAAGATGTAAATATAGGAATTATCCAGGAAAAAGTATCAGAAAAATCCAAAAACCAGTTAGAGAAAGATTTAAAGATAGAATTAGATAAAAATTTTGAAAATACTAAGTTTAATCCTTTAATAAAAAGAGAAATTTTAGTTGATAAGGAAAATATTAGAAAAGCTATTTCAGATTTAGAGAAAGATGAAAATATTGACGCGATTTTTGTATTAAATCAAAATCCATCTAAACTTTTAATACAAGATGAGAGTTTTAAAAAATTGGTGATAGCACCATTTTTTTATGGGATATATAATTTTGGGAACATTAAAAATCTAAATACTATCTCAACTGATTATAATTTAAAAGAAGTTGTAGATACCTTAGATGAAATAAAGAAAACAAAAACAATAGGAATAGTATATTCTGAAGAGTTTTCAGAAACAGCAAAAACCTATGAAAAAGAGATCAAACAAGATCGGTTATTAGGGCAAAAAGATGTAAATTTAATACCTCTTAACAAAGAAGAGAATTTTTCATCACTTATATCTAATTCAGATGCTTTGATGATTCTTTCAGAAAACAGTGATTCTTTAAAAAAAGTTATGGAAAAATCAATAGAAAAAGGAATACCGAGTTTTTCATTTTTATTCTCTGAAGAAGATAATTCTAACATTCTTATGGGATATACTCAAAAAGATGATGTAGATAGAAGATTACGTGTTGCAAGTATAAATCTTCTTAAATTTTATGAAAAAAAAGAGTTTTCGGAACTTATTTCTACTTTAGATTCATCTAGTTTAAATATAATGGTAGATTATAAAGTAGCTGAAGCTGCAGATCTATATATTCAAGATTTTTCATCTGAAAAGATTGATATGATTCATAAAAATTCTTCTAGAAATTTAAATCTTACGATTCAAGATGCTTTGGTTAAACTTTTAGATAATAATACAAACATTAAATCTAAAAAAGAAGAGGTAACTTCAGGAAGTTATAATGTAAAGATTGCAAAATCTAGTGTAAAACCGAGTCTTTCAGCGACTATGGACTACCAAAAAAATGATGGGACTAGAGCAATGAATGATACCACAAGTGCAGAAAATTCTTTGAAAGGGGGATTTACTTTAAGTCAAGTACTCTATGATGAAAGTGTTTTTTCTAATGTTACTATTCAAAAAAAACTTTATGATGCTGTAAAAGAAGGACTTAGACAAGAAGAAATAAGTCAAATTCACGAACTTCTTACAGTTTATTTGAATACTTTAAAATCATATTCAAGCTTTGAAATAGAAGAGTATAATAATAAACTTATAAAAAAATATCTTAGTGTCGCTAAAACTAAATATGCTCTAGGAAGTTCTGGACCAGAGGATATTTATCGTTTTGAAAGTGAACTAGCATCTTCAATGACAAATTTAGAAGAGATAAGAAGTAATATTTTATCTGGTAATTCAGAGCTAAATGAATTATTAAATATGTCTATGGATAACTATTTTTCTATAAATGAAAAGGGAATAGAAGAGATAATAGATCTTTCTCTATTTGAAAATTATGGAAAAGAACTAGAAAAACCTTGGAAAATAAAAGATACAAAAAACTATTTTATTCAAAAAGGTATAGAGAAGTCTTCTGAATTAAAAAGTCTTGATTTTAAGATAGAAGCAAAAGAAAGAGAATTAAAAACC
Source organism: Fusobacteriaceae bacterium UBA2433 (assembly GCA_002342785.1). GTDB lineage: Bacteria > Fusobacteriota > Fusobacteriia > Fusobacteriales > Fusobacteriaceae > Psychrilyobacter. The sequence goes on from DDQV01000046.1 coordinate 7,548, forward strand.
GCTAAAAGAAAAAGATTTCTTCCCATTATCACAGCAGATGTAAACTATGATAAAGATCTTAGAGACCCATGGGGAGAAGGTTCAGGTAATACAAAATCTGATCAATACTGGACAGCAGGAGTTGGATTTACACTTCCAATTTATAGTGGAGGAGAGATAGGGTATACAAAAAATCAAGTTGAATCTGAATTGAAAAAATTAAAATTTGATAGGGAAAGTAAAGTTTCTAGTATTTCAAAAGATATATCTAGTCAGTATGCAAAGGTTCTTGCAAATTATAGAAAAATAAAATCTGCTAAAAAATCAGTGGAAGCTTCTAGAAAAAATTTAAAATTACAAGAAGATCTATATGTAAAAGGAAAGATAAGTATAACTGATATAATAGATGCTAGAAATAATTTCATAGTAGCTGAACAGACTGTGACTTCTGTGAAATTTGATTATTATATATCAATGGTAGATATGGAAAGTTTATGTGGAAAATACTATTTCGAATATAGTGACAACGAAAAAAAGAAAACAGAAGTTTTATTTAAAAGTTTAACTGGTTCAGATCAGGAGGGAAAATAATGAAGAAATTTTTAATTGCTATACTTGTCATTTTTGCTTTAGGAGCTTGTGGCAAAGAAAAAAAAGAGAATGTAAAGCTAGAAAAGAAACCCAGACCAGTGAGATATGTAGTAGTGGCTGATAAAGATGTAGAATACACTAGAATTTTTTCTGGAAATATTACTTCTGAAATTGAATCAAATTTAAGTTTTAGAGTAAATGGAACGATCATTAATAAATATGTTAAATTGGGAGATCGTATAAAAAAAGGTCAAGTTCTTGCGGATTTAGACGATAATGATTATAGATTAAGTATGGAAAATTCTATTGCTCAATATGAAAATTCCCTTGCAGGAGTTGCAGAAGCAGAAGCTGGGTTAAGAAGTGCAGAAGCTTCTTTTGAAAACTCAAAAAATGAATTTTCACGTATGGAAAAACTTTATTATGACGACAATATATCAAAAAGTGATTATGATATAGCTAAGGCTGATAAAGGTGTTAAAGAAGCTCAATTAGCTCAAGCAGAAGCGAGTAAAAAATCAGCTTTGGCAAGTTTGAAAGCAAGTAATATGCAAATGGCTCAAAATAAATTAAATCTTAGATACACAAAACTTATTGCTCCACAAGATGGATTTATTGTAGCAGAAGAAAAAGAAGAAAATGAAACAGTTGAAACAGGAACACCTGTGTATAAAGTGAGCCTCGGTGATACTTTAGAAACTGAAACTTTTATACCTGAAAATCTTATAGGAAGTTTAAGAAAGGGACAAGAAGTAACAGTGGAAATAAGTGCTCTAGATAAAAAAAATTATAGAGGAAAGATAAAAGAGATAGGAGCATCATCTTCAGGATATGGAAATAGTTTTCCTTTAAAAATAACTCTTCTTGAAAAAAATAATTTAATAAAACCTGGAATGTCTACAAAAATAACTTTAGATCTTTCTAAAAAAGAGGAAAGTCAAATAATTGTACCGCTAAATTCTATTGAACAAGATCCATCAGGAAATAGATTTGTATATACTCTTACAAATATAAAAGAAGGTGTTGCTACAACGAAAAAAACAATTGTTACTTTGGGAAAAACATATTCTGAAGGGATAGCTATAAAAGAGGGAATTAAAATAGGAGATTATATTGTATCTTCAGGTGTTTCCCAGATAACAGAGGGACAAATTGTAGCTATATCCCTAGGGGAGGAAGATTAGATGGATATTACTAATTTTTCTATAAAAAATAAGGTGACAACAATACTTATATATATCCTTATTATTTTTGCAGGAATGAAAACATTTCAAAATATGCAAAAAGGAGAAGACCCTCCTTTTACGATTAAGGTAGCGACAATAACTACTAGTTGGCCAGGAGCCAATGCTAATGAGATGGCAGAACTTATAGGAGATAAAGTAGAAGAAGTAATACAAGATATAGAGGAACTAGATTTTGTAGAAACTAAAAATTCAGCAGGGTTATCTACTACTTATGTTAATATAAAACCTGAGTATAGAGATCTTCCACCTATATGGGAAAATCTAAGAAAAAAAATAAAATATAATATAGAACCATACTTACCTACAGGAGCTAGTGTTCCAAGTGTTAATGATGAATTTGGAGATGTTTTTGGTTCTGTTATTATGGTTACAGGTGATGGATATAGTTATCATGAATTGGCAGTTATAGCAGAAAATTTAAAGGGACAAATTTTAAAAAAAGTTCCTGAAGCAGGGAAAGTTCATCTGTATGGAGATCAAGATGAAAGGATCTATATTAATTTTGATCAAGGTAAGATAGCTCAATTAGGAATTTCTCCTTCTGATATTGTAAATGCTTTAAATAAAAGAAATCAGATGGCTTCTTCAGGAAGTATTATTATGGGTAAAAGTGATCTAAGTTTAAAATCTACAGGAGATTTTAAAGATGTAAAGGATATAGAAAACACAGTTATAAATACTCCTGGTATCAATGGAATTATCTATCTAAAAGATATTGCAGAAGTAAAAAGAGGTTATGTAAATCCTTCTACTTATCTTACAAGATTCAATGGGAAAAAAGCAGTAGCAGTAGCAGTATCATTAAAAGATGGAATGGATGATACTAAATTAGGAGAACATTTAAATGCTCTTATGATAAGTAATCAAGAAAAAAATGTTATAGGTGTTAATTTTGACTTTGTAGCCTATTCTCCCCAAAGGGTAATGGATAAAACAAATTCATTTGTAAGTAATCTTATACAGGCAGTTATAACGGTACTAATTGTAATGTTAGTCTCTTTAGGTTTGAGAACTGGTCTTATAGTTGCTTCCCTTATTCCAACATCTATTGCCATGGCTTTCTTAATAATGCCTCATTTTGGTGTTAATTTAGACCAAATGTCATTGGCAGGACTTATAATAGCCCTTGGAATGCTCGTAGATAATGCTATTGTAATGAGTGAAAGTATTATGGTATCTATGGAAACAGGAACACCTAGGCTTCAAGCTTGTATAACTTCTGCTAGACAACTAAAGATTCCATTACTTATGGCGTCTCTTACTACGGTGGCTGCTTTTGCACCTATTTTTCTTATAGAAGAATCGATGGGAGAATATGTGGGGCCTATGGCAAAAGTAGTAGTATTCACTTTACTATCTTCATGGCTTGTTGCTATGACTCTAGTTCCTCTTTTATGTTTTATATTCTTAAAGGTGGATCATAAAGAACATAATTATAATGGAGGCGTATATGTATCTTATAGACAAATTTTAATATATGCATTAAAACATAAAATTATAACAGTTATACTTGCTATAGGAATGTTTTGTGGTGGTATATATTTATTTAGTTTTACAGGAAAAGAATTTATGCCTGAATCTGATCAAAAGATAATGCTTTCTACTATTAGACTTCCAAAAGGATCTTCTGTTGAAGCTACAGAAGAAGTGGTAAAAGAATTAGATACTTATGTAAAAGAGAATTTTAAAGTATCTAATGAACAGGTTTCAGTAGGATGGATTAAAGATATATTAAGTGGTTTTACAATGAGAAAATATAAAGACGATGGTATTCTTAACTGGGGAACTTTCATAGGAGGAGGAGCACCAAGATTTATACTTTCTTATTCTCCTGAAGCTCCTTCAGCTGAATATGCATACGCCATATACAATGCAACAGATCATCGTATAATAGCTAAGATAGCAGAAAAAATAGATGATCATATGACAAAACTTTATCCTGATATGGAAATATCGACTAAAAAACTTAAAACTGGTCCAAGTGCAGATAGAGATGTAGAATATAGAATTTCAGCAGAAAATACAGAGGATCTTTTTGAAAAAGTAAAAGTAATCGAAAATAAACTCTATTCAATACCTATTGCTAAAAATGTAACTAATACTTGGAAAAATCAAGTTAAGAAACTTACAATAGATGTTGATCAAGATAAAGTAAAAAAATTAGGACTTACTACAGAGGATATCTCTGATGCCTTATCTACAAATTTAAAAGGAATGATTATTGGAACATATAGAGAAACTGATTCTCCACTTACGGAAAAATCTATACCAATAGTTCTAAGAACAAAGGAAGCTCATAATACAGTTTTCTCAAAGTTAGATACCATGAAAATATATTCTACTTCTACAGAAAAATTTGTTAACCTTAATCAGATTGCAGATATAAAATTAGATTTTGAATATGGTTACATATATAAGAGAGATAGAATTTATACTGTGGGAGTTCAAGGAGATGTTATTGAAGGGCATACAGCAAATGAAGTAGATGCTGTTATGTCTCCGTGGATAGTAGAAAAAGTAAAAGAATGGGAAGCTGAACGAAGTGAAAAAATAAAAACTAAAACAGTAGCAGGACTTCTTTCAACTGCTGAAGGTGCTAATTATAAATATGAAATAGGTGGTGTAACCGAGATGTCTAATAAGCAAAGTGCCGCTCTCGGAGAAAAACTTCCATTTGCTGGATTATTTATACTTTTACTTCTTGTAGGACAATTTAACTCCATAAAAAAAGCAATTATAATTTTATTGACTATTCCTCTTGGAATTTTAGGTGTAGCTGTAGGTCTTATAATTGGACATCAAAACTTTGGATTCTTTGCAATAATAGGATTGGTTTCACTTTCTGGAGTAGTAGTAAATAATGCAATTGTACTTCTAGATCAAATAGAAGTTGAGATAAGTGAAAATGGTTTAAATCCTGTCCATGCAGTAGTCATGTCGGCACAAAGTAGATTTAGACCTATACTTCTTACAACTATAACGACATTATGTGGACTTCTTCCTCTGTGGTTATTTGGAGGCGCTATGTGGAAACCTATGGCTGTATCATTGATCTTTGGACTTATATTTGCAACTATGCTTACTTTAGGAGTAATCCCAGTATTATATGCAATTTTCTTTAAAGTAGAATATAAAGATTATGAATATCAAGTTGTTATAGAAGAAGAAACAAAATCAAAAACTGAATTATATTAAAATTAAAATTGTTTGATTAAATATAATTATATATTTCACCCTAGTATTCTTACTAGGGTGTTTTAATTTAAATCAAAACAAAATATTATAATTGAAGATTTGAAAGAAGTATTGTATACTTTTTCGAAAGATATCAATAAAAAAATAAGAGATTATTTTTAGAAATTTTAAAAGGATATTTTTTTAAAGGGGGATTTTATAGATGGATATAGTAGATCAAATAAAAAATTATAAACCATGTAATGAACAAGAGAAACGAGATAAAGTAGGTATATTGAAGTGTTTAAAAGATGAAAAAAATATTTTTGACAGAGAAAATAAAATAGCACATATGACAGCATCTGCATGGGTTGTAAATAAGAAAAAAAATAAAGTTGTAATGATATATCACAATATTTATAATTCATGGTCTTGGATGGGAGGTCATGCTGACGGTAAAAAAGATTTATTTTCAGTCGCAAAAAAAGAAGTTGAAGAAGAAAGTAGTTTAAGAAATATTAGACCTTTATTGAATGATATTTTTTCTTTGGAAATACTAACTGTAGATGGACATATAAAAAATGGAAAGTATATTTCTTCCCATCTACATCTAAATATAACATATCTATTTGAAGCAGATGAGGAAGAGACTTTAGTGGTGAAACCAGATGAAAATAGTGGGGTAGAGTGGTTTGGTTTGAATGAATCTATAGAGAAATCAACAGAAATTTGGTTTAAAGAAAGGATCTACACAAAACTTAATAAAAAATTAAATGAATTATAAAATAACCTATAGACTAAACACTTTTAAGTGTTTAGTCTATAGGTTA
>DDQV01000043.1 GCA_002342785.1 Fusobacteriaceae bacterium UBA2433
TAGAGATAATTCATGAATTATCCATACGAGCTAATAAGTGCTTAAAGCATTTTAAATATATAAACATATACAAGGAGGAACAAACAACATGAATTATGAAGTAAAAAAATTAGAAAACTCAGTAGTTGAAATCACATTAAAGGTAGAAGGTACAGAAGTATCAACTGCTAAAAAAAATGCAATAAAAAAAATAGCTAAAGATGCTGAAATTCCAGGATTTAGAAAGGGACATGCACCAGAATCAGCTATTGAATCTCACTATGAAGGTGTAATCAAAGAAGAAATTACTGATGCTATCTTAAAAGCACATTATGAAGCTATCTTAAAAGATGGACAAATCAATCCTGTAGATTACATAAAAACAACTAAAGTAGAGTTAAACGGTGATAAATTTGCTGTTACATTTATGGTAGATGTATTCCCTGAAATCAAATTAGGAGAATATAAAGGTTTAGAAGCTACAAAAGAAGAATTTGAAATGAACGATGAAATCGTAAACAAAGAGATTGAAATGATGGTATCATCTAAATCTAACTTAGAAGATGCTCCAGAAGGTCATAAAGCTGAATTAAATGATACTTTAGATCTTGCATTTGAAGGATTTGTTGACGGAGTAGCCTTTGAGGGTGGAAAATCTGAATCACATATGTTAAAATTAGGAACTAAATCTTTCATCGATACATTTGAAGATCAATTAGTAGGATATGAAAAAGGTCAAGAGGGAGAAATCGTAGTAAATTTCCCAACTGAATACAATGCAGAAAATTTAGCTGGTAAAGAGGCAACTTTTAAAGTTAAAATAAACGCAATAAAAGTAGCAGTTACTCCTGAATTAAATGATGAATTCGCAGTAGAAGCAGGATTTGAATCTGTAGAAGATTTAAAAACTAAGAAAGCTACAGAGATTAAAAATAGAGAGGAAGCTAGAGTTGAGGGAGAATATAGACAAAACTTATTAAACCAAATTTTAGCTAACACTGAAATGACTTTACCATTATCTATGATTGCTAGAGAGATTAAAGGAAGAGTTGCTGAGATGGAAAATCAATTAAAATCTCAAGGAATGAACTTAGAAATGTACTTACAAATGTCAGGTTCTACAATGGAACAATTAAATGATCAAATCAAGCCTATGGCTATTGAAAAAATTAAATTAGACCTTATCTTAGATGAGATCGCAAAAATCGAAAAAATTGAATTAAGTGATGAAGAATTAGAAACTAAATTAGCTGAAGTTGCATCTATGTACAAGATGGATTCAGATAAATTAAAAGAAGAGTTAACTAAGGCAAACAACTTAGAAAACTTTAAAATGAACTTAAAAACAGATGCTACACTTCAAAAAACTGTTGAGTTTATTCAATCACAAGCTAAATAATTAAAATAAGTATATATACTTTTGGGACAAATTTTATTTGTCCCTTAAGCTATATATAAACTACCATTTTTCTATGATAGTTTTTAAGTTTAATTATTAAAAAAATAATTAATTAAATTGATTATTTTTTTAATAAACAAAATTTGGAGGTAAAAATTTATGTATAATCCAACGGTTATTGAAAATAATGGAAAAGGTGAGAGAGCTTACGATATATATTCAAGATTATTAAAGGATAGAATAATCTTTTTAGGAACAGAAATAAATGATCTAGTAGCTAACTCAATAGTAGCTCAACTATTATTTTTAGAGGCAGATGCCCCAGAAAAAGATATAATAATGTATATAAACAGCCCAGGAGGAGTAATAACTTCAGGAATGGCAATATACGATACTATGAGATATATCAAACCAGATGTTCAAACTGTATGTATCGGTCAAGCAGCATCTATGGGAGCATTATTATTAACAGCAGGTGCAAAGGGTAAAAGATTTGCTCTACCAAATGCAAGAATAATGATCCATCAACCACTAGGTGGAGCTCAAGGACAAGCTACAGATATTGAAATTCAAGCTAAAGAAATCCTTAGAATGAAAGAGTTAACATCTAAAATAATTTCTGAAACAACAGGAAAAACTATGAAACAAGTTAAGAAAGATACTGAAAGAGATAACTTTATGACTGCTGAAGAAGCTAAAGAATACGGCTTAGTTGATAGAGTATTCGTGGAAGGGGAGAGATAAGATGAAAAAAGAAATACAAAAATGTTCATTCTGTGGAAAATCAGAAGATGAAGTCGCAAAGTTAATAACTGGTCCAGAAGCAAATATATGTGATGAGTGTATAGAAGCTTGTGGAATGTTAATTGAAGATATGGAAGCTGAGATGGGAGAAAAAGTAGGAGCTAGTCTTGACGAAATTAATCTTATGAGTCCTAAAGAGATAAAAGAAAGACTAGATGACTATGTAATAGGTCAAGAAGCAGCAAAAAAAGTATTAGCTGTATCTGTATATAATCACTATAAAAGAATTAAAAATAAAGGTAAAACTGGAGATGTAGAACTACAAAAATCAAATGTACTTCTTATCGGTCCTACAGGAACAGGAAAAACACTTTTAGCCGAAACTTTAGCTAGAACTCTTCATGTACCATTTGCCATGGCAGATGCAACAACTCTTACAGAAGCAGGATATGTAGGAGACGATGTAGAAAATGTTCTTGTAAGATTATTACAGGCAGCTGATTATGATGTAGATGCAGCAGAAAGAGGAATAATTTATATAGACGAATTAGATAAGATTGCTAGAAAATCAGAAAATATGTCTATAACTAGAGATGTATCTGGAGAAGGAGTTCAACAAGCACTACTTAAAATAGTTGAGGGAACTGAAGCACAAGTTCCTCCTCAAGGTGGAAGAAAACATCCTAACCAAGAATTAGTAAAAATAAATACAAAAAATATTTTATTTATTGTAGGTGGAGCCTTTGAAGGACTCGATAAGGTAATTAAATCTAGGTCTAATAAAAAAGTTATTGGATTTGGAGCTGCTATGGTTAATAAAACTAATGAATCTGAAGGGGAAGCTTTCATGAGAGTATTACCAGAAGATCTAATTAAACAAGGTATAATTCCTGAACTTATAGGTAGATTTCCAGTAATAACTTCTCTAACTAATTTAGATGAAGAAGCTTTGATCAAAATCTTAACTGAACCTAAAAACTCTTTAGTGAAACAATATAAAAAATTCTTTGAACTAGAAAATGTTGAATTAGAATTTGAAGAAAAAGCATTAAAAAAAATGGCCGAGTTAGCTCTTAAAAGAAAGATAGGAGCTAGAGGATTACGTGCACTTATGGAAAGTGCAATGTTAGATCTAATGTATGAGATTCCATCTAATCCTGCTGTAGAAAAAGTAACAATAACAGAAGAATCTATTATGGACAACAGTAAATCACTTATAATAGAAAAAACTAAAAAATTAAAAAAACCAAAACAATAATTAAAAATTATTAATTCGGCTAGAAGCCGTTTTAGGAGGCAAAAAGATGACAAAAATCACATTTATACCTACTAGAGATCTAGTGGTTTTTCCGGGAGCTATAATGCCTCTTTACATAGGAAGAGAAAAAAGCATTAATACATTAGAAAAATCTTTAGATGAAGACAGTAAATTAATTTTATGTCTTCAAAAAGATTTTTTAGTAGAAGAACCTAACTATACAGATGATATCCATAATATAGGAGTAGAAGCTACTATCCTTCAAACAGTTAAAATGCCAAACAATACTATAAAAGTATTGATAGAAGCTTCCCATAGAATTATGTTAAAAAACGTTGAAGAAAAAGATGGAATAGCTTATGCAGAATCTACACCTGTTGAGATTGACAAATTAGATGAAAGTATAGGAGAAGCAATAGTTAGAAGGGTATTAACATCATTTGAAAGATATGCTAAATTAAGTGGAAAGATCTTACCCGATCTATTAATAAATATAAAATCTATAAAAGATATAGATAAAAAATTAGACTTGATAAGTGGAACTTTAAATATTCCATCAGAAGAAAAACAAAAACTTTTAGAATTATTTGATTTAGAAAAAAGAGGATATAGATTAATAGAGATCTTAAAAAAAGAATTAGAGATCTTAACTCTAGAAAGAAAAATTGAAAACAAAGTAAAAGAAAAGATGAATTCAGCTCAAAGAGCTTACTTCTTAAAAGAAAAATTAAATGCTATAAAGGATGAATTAGGTGAAGATGACTCCGATGACGATGATATCTTAGAGCTTAAAAAACTTATAAAAGCTAAAAAACTTCCAAAAGATGTAAAGAAAAAAATTGAAAAAGAAGTTTCTAAACTATCCAAGATGCCAGCATTTTCCTCTGAAGCCAGTGTAGTACGTAACTATGTAGAAACAGTATTAGACCTACCTTGGAATAATAAAACAAAAGATATCTTAGATATAAAAAAAGCTCATGATAAATTAGAAGAGGATCACTATGGACTAAAAGATATAAAAGAAAGAATCTTAGAATATTTAGCAGTTAAGAAATTAAATCCTAATATGAAAGGTACTATTCTTTGTTTAGTAGGACCTCCAGGTGTAGGTAAAACTTCCCTGGCTAAATCTGTGGCAGATGCTATGGGTAGACATTTTTCTAGAATATCTTTAGGCGGAGTAAGAGATGAATCAGAGATCAGAGGTCATAGAAGAACATATATTGGTTCTATGCCAGGAAAATTAATAAAAGCTATGAAACAAGCAAAAACTAAAAATCCATTAATTTTATTAGATGAAATTGATAAGATGTCTAACGATGCCAAAGGAGATCCTAGCTCTGCAATGCTAGAAGTTCTTGATCCTGAACAAAATAATCATTTTGAAGATCACTATCTAGATATACCATTTGATCTTTCAGATGTTTTCTTTATTGCTACAGCTAATGATTTGAGAGGTGTTCCAGGACCACTTAGAGATAGAATGGAAATTATCTATCTAAATTCATATACTGAATTTGAAAAGATGCATATAGCAAAAAAATATCTAGTAGATGAAGCTAAAAAAGATAATGGATTATCTCAAATAGATATAAAAATCTCTGATGACGCTCTTCTTAGAATAATTAATGAATATACTAGAGAAGCAGGAGTAAGAAATTTAAAAAGAGAAATTCATAGTTTATATAGAAAATTAGCTAAATTAGTTATAGAAAAAAATAGAAAAAAAATAACTGTTACAGTTAAAAATTTAGAAACATATCTTGGAAAAGTTAAATACAGACCCGATAAGATAAAAGAAAAAGAACCTAAAATAGGTGTTGTAACTGGATTAGCATGGACAAGTGCAGGAGGAACTACACTAGAAGTACAAGCTGTCTCTATGAAAGGTAAAGGTAAGATCTTATTAACTGGTAAATTAGGAGAAGTTATGAAGGAATCAGCACATGTTGCTTACTCCTATGTAAGATCTATCGCTGATGATTTAAAAATAGATGAAAAATTTAATGAAACTACAGATATCCATCTTCACTTTCCAGAAGGAGCCGTTCCAAAAGATGGACCTTCAGCAGGTGTAACTATTACTACAGCTATAATCTCAGTATTGACAAAGAAAAAAATTAGACAAGATATAGCTATGACTGGGGAAATTACGATCACTGGAGAAGTTTTAGCAGTTGGAGGAATAAAGGAAAAAGTAATTGGAGCACATAGGATAGGAATCCATGAGGTAATATTACCAATCGATAATGAATCTGATGTAGAAGAACTACCTAGAGAAGTAAAAAAAGATATGACTATTCATTTTGCTAAAACTTATGAAGATGTCAAAAAAATAGCATTTGAAAAATAAAAAGGAGTAATATGAACACAGTTTTACAAAATATAAAAAATCGTAGATCTATTAGAAAATATAAGGAAATCCAAGTTGAACAAGAAAAAATTGAATCTATTATCGAAGCTGGACTCTTTGCTCCTAGCGGACATAATGCTCAACCATGGCATTTTACTGTACTACAAGATAAAAAAATAATAGATAAGATAAGTTTAGAAACAAAGGAATCACTAAAAGATTCTGAAACACCAATATTTAAAAGAATGGCAAGAAACGAAAAATTTCATATGCTATATAATGCTCCTACAGTAATAGTAATCTCTGGTAAAAAAGAAAAAGCTTATTCTATGGAAGCGGACCTCGGTGCTGCTACACAAAATATGCTTTTAGCTTCTGAATCATTGGGAGTTTCAACTTGCTGGATAGGGTTAATAGTCGAATATTTCAAAGGTGAAAATAAGGAAAATAAATACAAGGAATTAGAGATCCCTAAAGGATATGAAGTTCAATATGCTGTAACTTTAGGTTATTCATCCCTTGAAGGAAATCCAAAGCCTCACCAAAGAAAAGAAAATACAGTAAATTATATTAGATAATTGAAAATTAGGATTAACGACTTCAACATAGTTTGGTAACTAAGTTGAATAGAGGAGAATAAAAATGGAAATAAAAAAATCGGATTTTGTAAAATCAGCAGTATTTGAAGCTGATTATCCAGAGCCAATAAATAATTTAGAATTTGCCTTTGTAGGTAGATCTAATGTAGGAAAATCATCTTTAATTAATAGTTTAACAAATAGAAAAAAAATAGCTAGAACATCAAAGACACCAGGAAGAACTCAACTAATAAACTATTTTATGATAAATAATGAAATATATTTAGTAGATCTTCCTGGTTATGGATTTGCTAAAGTTCCAAAAGCTATTAAACAAGCTTGGGGAAATACTATGGAAAGATATCTTGCTTCTAAAAGAAATAAATTAGTTTTTGTACTCTTAGATATTAGAAGAATTCCTAGTGGAGAAGATCTTGATATGTTACAGTGGTTAGATTATTACGATGTTCCTTTTAAAATTATATTTACTAAGGTAGATAAGATGTCTAACAATGAAAAATTTAAACAATTAAAAGATATTAGAAAGAAGATAGAATTTAAAAATAGTGATGTGCTATTTTATTCTGCACTATCTCATAAAGGTAGAGAGGAATTAGCAGAATATTTAGACGAAGCTCTAGAAGAATATAAAAATTATATTCCTCCTATAATTGATCAAGAAGATGAAAATATAGAAGACTAAAAAAAAGCTAACTATGGAAAATTTCTATAGCTAGCTTTTTTATTTAAAAAAACTTATTTGGCTAATCTGTAGATAGCTTCTACATAAATTTTTAACAGTATATCTAATTTATTAATCTCTAGATACTCATTTTTTTGATGCATGTTATCTTCTTGATCATGTAATAAAGCTCCAAAAGCTACTCCATTATCTACTGCTCTTGCATATGTTCCTCCACCTATTGCTACAGGTTCAGCATCTACATCTCCAGTAATTTCCTTATATACATCCATAAGTGTTTTTACTAAAACAGTATCTTTTGGAAAATAAAGTGCATCTGATTGACTCTTTACAGTTAATATAAAATTATTTTCTAATGCAATTTTTTCTAAACCATCTAAAACATCTTCTTTTTTAGTCGTTACAGGATATCTCATATCTATACTCAGTTCAATCTTCCCATCGCAAATAGATAATTTTCCAATATTTAAACTTAATTTTCCAGAGTCAGCATCTTCAAATCCAATTCCCATAGAAACACCATTACATTCTGTTCCTATCTTAGAGTTATAAAAAGTTACAAATTCAGAAAGTTCTCCTAAATCAATCTCTTCTAAGATTCCCATCAATGCAGAGATAGCATTATATCCACTTTGTGGTCTAGCTCCATGAGATGATTTACCATAAGATATTAATTTTCCATCTTTGATCTCCATCTTATATTCACTTTTTTTATTATATTCATCTACTCTAACTTTTAAAATATCTAAAAGTTCATTTGGAAATGTCATCTCACAACTTTCAGCTACTGAATTAAATGCTTTTCCACCATTAATAGTTATATTTTTAGTATCAATATTTTTAGTCAAAGTAACTTGCATAATTCCTTTTTCTGCAAATGTAACTGGAAAACTTGAATCAGGAGTAAATGCTAGAGTTGGTTGAGGCATCTTTAAAGTTCCAAAGTAATGATCCATACATCCCCAATTTGTTTCTTCATTAGCTCCTAATATCATTCTAATTTTTTTATTTAACTTTACACCAGAATCTTTTAGTGCTTTCATAGCATACATACACATAATCATAGGCCCTTTATCATCTAAAGTTCCCCTTCCATATATTTTTCCATCAGCAATGATTCCACCATATGGATCATGATCCCAACCTTCTCCTTCAGGAACTACATCTACATGCCCAAGGATAGCTAACGTTTCTTCCCCATCTCCAAAATCAATATGTCCAGCATAGTTATCAAAATTAGTTGATTTAAATCCTAATTTTTCCCCTAAATCTAAAAAATGAACTAAAGCTTTTGCTGGCCCTTCTCCAAATGGCATTCCAGGTAATGGTGCTTCCTCAACACTCTTAATTCTAATAGCCTCTTGTATAGATTTTACTACATCATCTTTGTAATCTAATATTTTATCTTGTAACATTTGCAACACCCCTTTTTCATTAATTTTTTATTATTATTTTTAGTTTACTCTTATTAGTATATAATCTATTTTCTATTTTTTCAAGGATTATAATTTATTATTTTTTTAAAAATACAATTTTTATAGGATTATTATACATATTCATTCTAATTTATTACTATTTTTAATAATTTATTCCTAAATTAAAAAAATTAATTAAAATAAATTTTTATTAAAAAAAAATGACTTCTATATTATTAGAAATCATCTCTTTTATTTAAACAGTTTTTATATCATCATATTTATTTGATTTTTCAAATACTCTTGCTGCATATGAACATATAGGTATAGCTTTAATTTCTTCTTTTCTTACAAACTTTACACATTCATCTAATAATTTTTTAGCTAAAGATTGATTTCTATAATTAGGATCTACAAATATACTAAGAATATATATTTCTTTATCTTCTAAAGCATATGATAAATAACCACCTTGAACCTCACCATCCATAGCCAAAAATTTATTGTCATCCAATGAATGTTTAATTATAATATTTCCCATATTAATACCTCCTAAAAATTAATTATTTTTGCTTTTATTATTTGAATTGAATAGAGTTATATAACTCTATTCAATTTTTTTATTCCTCTATAATTTTATCTTTATCTTCCTCTTCATTTCCATATTTATATTCTTTATAACAAGCTCTATGAAAGATTGCAAATAAAATTGGTATTATGCATAGTGTTATACCTAAGCAAAAAATCAAACCAAAGATCATAGTTACTGCCATTCCTTCAAATATAACTCCTCCACCTAACCATAAAGGAACAAGTCCACAAACTGTTGTAGCTGTAGTAAGAACTATTGGTCTAAATCTAGCTTGTGCTGCATGAATTATTGCATCTGGTAACTCTCTACCCTCTTCATCTTTTTCAATATTTATCTTATCTATCAATACTATGGCATTATTTATCATGATACCGACTAGAGATAGTGCTCCTAATATCGGCATAAATCCAAATGGAAGTCTTGTTAATCCTAATCCAAATGTTATTCCAGACAATATAAGGGGTAGCGCTGCTAAAATTGTTACTAATATTGTATATGAATTAAATTGAATTATAAGTAATAATAATATCAATATTCCTGCTACAGGAAACTTTGCTGATAGTGCACCATTTGCTTTTGAACTATTATAATATTCTCCCTTAAGTTCATAACTATAACCATAATCCCATTTAGAAGAAACTTCATCTAACAATGGTTTTATTTTTAGTGTTTGCTCCATAGCTGTTTTAGTATCTTTTAATCCTACTTGATATAATATTGCTTTTATCTTATCTCTTCTAACTATTTTAGGTGTTTCCCATACAACTTTTAAATTAGCTACCTGACCTAGTGGTACTGATCTACCTGTAGTTTGATTATATATAGGTGTATTTTTCAAAACTTCTATATCTTCCCGGGAAGTTCCTTGAGATCTTAGCATAACTGGAATCAATTTATCTTTTTCTCTATAATCAGTTAGTTTTATTCCACTTAAAATACTATTTAAAGATATTGCTATATCCTGACTTGTAAGCCCTGCTCTAAATGCTCTTTGTTGATCTATATCAACTGTAAATTTTCTATTTTTTACACCCCAATCAGTTTTTACATCGGCTAAACCTACAATGTTTTCCTTAACTATTTTTTCTACTTCTCCAATATATTCATATAACTTTTCCGTATCTCTACCTTTTACACGGATCTCTATTGGACGATCACTTGGAGCTCCATTTTGTAAAGTATCTATTTTTATATTAGCATCTGGATAATTTTCTTTAAACCATTTTGTAAGTTTAGGTTGTATCTCTGACTTTATAATCTTAAAACTAGTGGTATTGATTATTGAAAAAGCTAAATTTGGTTGAATCATTTTTGGAGAATGAGATAATATATATCTTGGAGCACTCTCTCCTATAAATGTTCCTATATTTAATATTCCCTCTTTTTCATATTTTACCAAAGTTCCTCCAGACAATATATTAGCTATAAAGGGAGGTTTTACTTTTTTGGGTTCTTTTAAGAAATATTCTTTTTGAATATATTTTTCTGCTGCAGTTATCATCTCAGTAGTGGTTTCTATGGAAGTTCCAAATGGAAGCTCTGCTTCTACAGTTAAAATAGGTACATTTTTA
>DDQV01000116.1 GCA_002342785.1 Fusobacteriaceae bacterium UBA2433
TTTATAACAATCTCTCCAGCCTTATTTTTACTATCCCAAACATAATTTAAAGCACTGTGAGGAGGATATTCACCATAAAGTTTTTTTACCAAAAGATATTTAAATTTCTTATTAAAAGAAGAAACTTCAGGATCATATTTAAAAGTTATATATATTCTAATAGGAAAGTCATCTCCTGATTTAATTTTAGAATCTCCCTTTTCATATATATTGTCAACCTTCCATTTCCATTTAATAATAGGTGTTTCATAGGGATTAAACCTTTCCTTATACAATATTCCAGAAGCAGAATTTTCACTAGAAGTAACTAATACACCTTCATCTATAATATATTTAGATTTATTTTCAATCTTTTTAAATGTAAAATCTTCCCATAATTTTAAACTATCAAAATTTTCTTTAATCTCTTCTGAAAAAGATAATGTAGTTAATAAGACTAAGGTACATAATATAATAATTTTTTTTATTCTTTTTTTCATAAAATACATCTCCCGTATAGTTCATCTTTAAAATATTAAATTAAATAATCTTCTTAACACTTTCATAAAATAAAGAAGAGAGTCTTAAGACTCTCTTCTCGTTTTACAGATAGATAATTCATTTTAAATCTTTTAAACATATTAACTGAAATACAATAATTTTTACCTTTTAAAAAACGCCAAAAGTTAAACCAACTATTTTCATAACAAATAGTTTTTAAAATTTTGAATGATTAGGCATAATAACCATTATTCTTCATTATCACATCCTAGTATTCACTTTAAATAAAAAGGTTCCCATGATACTCAATATCTTTATCTATTACATTACCCTTGCTATACTCAAACTCATTTTACAAAAACCTTTTTAATCCTTACTTAATATTTCATATAAACTTAACACTAAATAAATTAACTAACTAACTTTTTGAAAGTATGAATTATCTATCTAATTAGAGTATTCCATAAAAAACACAAAAAGTCAATTTTTTTTTTTTTTTTTTAAAATAATTTAATTATTAATATATTTATTAAAATTAGAGCTATAGTTAGAGGAAAATTAATTTTTAACGGAATAATATAAATAAGATTTAAAAAAATTATTGGAGGTAAATTATGAAAGATGTTATTCTTCACGCTTTTAATTGGAAATATAAGGATATTATAGATAAACTACAAGATATTTCAGATAGTGGTTTTGGAGCTATACTCATTGGACCACCTTTATATAGTGACCCTTCTAAGGAAATATGGTGGCAACGATATCAACCAAAAGATTATAGAATATTACTCTCCTTTCTTGGAAATAAAAAAGATATTGAAGATCTACTAAGAGAAGCTCATAAAAAAGATATTAAAATTTATGCTGACATGGTCTTAAATCATATGGCAAATGAAAATAGGAAACCTTCTAAAAAACTAAATTTTCCTGGGAAAAATGAACTCAAAAAATATTCATCAAACATCAGATATTATGAAAAAAATAAACTCTATGGAAATTTAAGAAAAGGTTTATTCTCCCCTAGTGATTTCAATGATCAAATTAATATTCAAGATTGGAAAAACCCACTAGATGTAAAATACCAACAACTTCAAGATCTTCCTGATCTAAAAGATAATTATTGGGTTTTAAAACAACAACGTAGATTATTTTATGAGATGCAAAAAATGGGCTTTGACGGATTTAGAATAGATGCTATCAAACATCTAAACAAAAGACAAATAGATAATATAATAAACCAACTTTTTTTAAAAGATTGTTTTTTATTTGGAGAAGTTCTTACTACAAACGAAGGTGAAGTAGATATATTTATGAAACCATTTTTATCTGAAACTCATATATCAGCCTATGATTTCCCCCTTCAAGAACAACTTAGAAACTCCTTTAAATATAATGGATCATTAAAAAATCTGGTTGATCCTTTTTATTATGGTAAAGCTCTACACTGGTCACGTGCGGTCACTTTTACTGTCAATCATGATCTTCCTCTCAATGAAGATTTTAGATCTTTACTTTTAGATCCACAAGATGAATTCTTAGCAAATGTTTATATTTTTGGTAGAGACAGTGGTATCCCATTGGTTTATTCTGATAACAATGAATCAACTTTAACTCACCCTGAAGATCATAATAGATGGGTTGATGCTTATAAAAGAAAAGATATAAGAGCTATGATTTATTTTCATAATAATGTTATCGGTAAACCAATGGTTATCCTTTATGAATATGATAACTTTCTTATTTTTAGAAGAGGTGATAAAGGTATTGTAGCAATTAATAAAAGTAATGAATGGGTTCATGCTGATATATCCCTTGATGGTCTTAAAACCCCTGCTAATTTTAAAGAACTTATCCAAGGTTATGAGATGAAATTAGATAAAGAAGAAAGCATAAATCTTGCAATAGGTCCTCGTTCAGCTCAAATGTGGTTGGTATAGAACTTTCATTTTAATAAAAATAAAATAAGAATAATTGAAAAATATAGATTAATATAGTAAAATATTATTATTTATAATATAAAATAGTGAAATATATTTATAAAAAATTGGATTTTTATCTATTCTTGAAGTTAATAACTTCTTAATATTTCTAATTTTTAAAATTTTAAAAAAAAGAATTTTTTAATTATTTACTGGAGGTGTATATGAATTATCTAAATGACATTACAAGAAATTTAATGTCAAAAGAAACTATAATTTCGTTATTAATAGTTGATCTGAATTATAACATCTTAATGTATAATAATAAATTAAATAAAACAATTGGAAATATAAAAATTCATAAAGGAGATTCTTTTTATATACTTCTTAACTTTTATGGTGAAAAAGTTAATGAAGCAATCAAAGTAGCTTTTTCGGGAATATCTAGCGAGATAATGCATAAAAATACTAAAGATAATAGATTTTTTGAATCTATTATCCATCCACTAAAAGATGAAAACAATTCTACTTATGGTGTCTATATAACCTCTAAAGAGATCTCCGAAAGAATTGATCCACAAAATTCTTTAGAATATAGGGAAAAAGAATTAAAAGCACTATACGATAATGCTCCTTTAGGCTATCAATCCTTAGATAAAAATGGCAATTTCATCTATGTAAATAATACTTTATCTGAGATGCTAGGATATTCAAAAAACGAACTAATCGGAAGATGGTTTGGAGATTTTTTAGATCCTGAAGGATCAACTATGTTTAAAAAAAATTTCTCTAAGTTTAAAGAAAAAGGAGAAACAAAAATAAATATTCAAATGTTAACAAAAAATGGAAAAACAATAACTATAATGTTTGATGGAAAAATTGCATATAAAGATGATGGTTCTTTTAAACAAACCCATTGTATATTAAAAGACATTACCGAAAAAGAAAAAATGATAAGAAGAGTAATCAAGAGTGAACAAAATTTACAATTAATTTTAAACTCCACTGCTAAGGCAATCTATGGAGTAGATTTAAATGGTAATTGTACATTTGTAAATAATAGTTTTTTGGATATGTTAGGATATGATGATGAAAAATATTTTATAGGAAAAAATCTTCATGCTATCATCCATCATTCATATGAAGATGGCACACATTATCCTAAGGAGTTATGTAATATCGAAGCAGCTACATTCTCTGGGAAAAAAGGTGTCTTAGGTGAAAATGTTTTATGGAAAAAAGACAAAACTAGTATAAAAGTTGAATTTTCATCTAATCCACAACTTGAAAATGGGGAAATAGTCGGTGCTGTAGTAACATTTAAAGATTTAACAGAAAAATTAAAAGCAATGAAAGATATAGAACATGAAAAAGAGCTTGCACAAAAATATTTAGACGACTTGGTACTCACTGGAAATATATTTGAAAATAGTATTAAAAATGCACCTGTTCCTATTATGATCCATGCAGAAGATGGTACAGTTCTAAATATAAGTCAAAACTGGACCGAACTTACTCATTATAAAAAATCTGATATCCCAACTATATTTGATTGGATAAAAAAAGCACATAATAAAAATGAATATGAAGTTCGAGACTTAGTAAAAAAAATGTATAAATTTAACAAAAATCAACATGATGGTGAATTTGTAGTCTCTACAAAAGATGGAAGACATATCAATTGGGATTTTAATTCTAGCTATATTGGAAGTTTATCTGATGGTAGATCTGTTGCTATGACTGTCGCTACTGATATTACTGAAAGACTTGAGAAGGAAAAAAAGATAAATTATCTAAGTTATCATGATCAATTAACTGGATTATATAATAGGAGATTTTTTGAAGAACAAATAAAATTTTTAGACAATCCTAGAAACTTTCCACTTTCTATTATCATGGGAGATGTAAATGGTTTAAAATTAGTCAATGATGTATTTGGACATTTAGCAGGAGATAAACTACTTAAAACTATTGGAGATATTATATCAAAAAGTATTAGAAAAAGTGATGTTGCTGCTAGATGGGGTGGAGATGAATTTACTATCCTACTACCAAATTCAAAAATAAGTGACTCCAATAAAATAATCAATCGAATCAAAAAAAAGATTAAAGAAACTTATTTTGAATATGGAAATTTATCTATTTCCCTTGGGACAGATACTAAAAATAGTGAGGAAGAAGATATAAATAAAATTTTTAATTCAGCTGAAAAATTAATGTATCAAAATAAACTTATAGAAACTGACAACGTTAGAAGTGAAACAATAAATACAATTATGAATATATTATTTGAAAAAAGTATCGAAGTTAAAGAACACTCTATGAGAGTATCAAAACTTGCAGTTTTGATTGCTAAAAAACTTAATCTATCTAAAAAAAATATAAGTGATATAGAAAAAATGGTGATGATACACGACATTGGAAATATTACAATAGACTTAAATATATTAAATAAACCTGGTAAACTTACCCTTGAAGAAAGAAAAATTATTGAACAACATCCCCTATCTGGAAGTAAAATTCTAAATTCTTCCCGAGAATACACAAGACTCTCCTCTGGAGTTCTCCATCACCACGAGCGTATCGATGGTAAAGGATATCCAAATGGAATCCCAGGAGATCAAATCCCTATTGAATCTAAGATAATTGCTGTTGCTGATGCATTTGATGCAATGACTGCAATAAGGCCCTATCGTCCTAATCCATTATCTTTTGATGAAGCAATCATTCAACTAAAAGAAAATAGTGGAACACAATTTGATAAAACTGTTGTTGATGTATTTATTAATGAGATAATAAATATAAAACAATAAAAAAAATCAGGTATAAAACCCTGATTTTTTTAAATTATTTAGAACATAACATAGAACCTAATTTTTTTCCTCCTAAGATATGAAAGTGTAAATGGAATACTTCTTGCCCACCAAAACTATTACAATTAGTAATCACTCTATATCCATCTTCTGAAATTTTTAAGTCCTTAGTAATTTCTCTTATAGCTTTATACATCTCCATTATATATTTAGAATCTTCTAATTCAATATCATTTAAAGTGGGTATCTCTTTTTTAGGAACCACTAAAATATGAACTGGTGCCTGTGGATCAATATCATTAAAAGCTATCACATGATCTGTTTCATATACAATAGATGCTGGAATTTCTCTGTTAATTATTTTTGTAAATAATGTACTCATAAATTTCCCTCCTAAAATATAATTTTTTTATTATACCTCTAATAAATCTATTCTCTTTTGATGTCTTCCACCTTCAAATTCAGTAGTTAAAAATATTTCTACCATTTCAAGAGCTAATACATCTCCTACAATCCTTCCACCCATAGCTAATACATTAGCATCGTTATGTTCACGAGTCAATCTAGCCATTGTTGTATTTGTACATAGTGCAGCTCTTACACCCTTTACTTTATTTGCAGCAATAGAGATCCCTATTCCAGTTCCACAAATTACAATTCCTTTATCAGCTTTTTTTTCAACTACTGCTTCTCCAACTAACCTTCCATATTTAGGATAATCTACAGATTCTACAGAATTACATCCTAGATCTAAAATTTCATATCCTTTTCCTGTTAAAAGTTTTACTACTTTTTCCTTTAGTTCAAATCCACCATGATCACTACCAATAGCTATTTTCATTTTTTATACCTTCCTTTTATTTTTTATTATTAAAAAAAATTACCAATCTATTATATTATATATACTTTATTTTTGCTAGGTTTGATTTTTTTTATTTAAATTTTTTATATATAACTTATTTCTTCTACATCTCCTAAATGATCTACATTGGAAAAATCTTCCATTTTAAATTTTCCATCAATATAGCTTATAGTAGTTACACTAGTATTTTGAGGAACTGGATCTATCCAAAATTTATCTAAGCTATGTCCTAATACATATCCAAATATAACTTTTAATATCATCCCATGACTTACTACCATAATATTTCCTGTTTTGTTTTCTTCTATCAATCTTTTAATTCCTTCTATTGCTCTTTTTTCTAATTCTAAAAAAGATTCTCCAGAAAAATCACTTGGATCATATTTTATAACATCTGTCCAAAGATTCATAAAAGCTTCTGGATATTTTTCTTTGAACTTTTCTTTTTCTAATCCTTCTACATCTCCAAAACCCATCTCCATAACTTCTGGAAGTTCTAAAATTTCTGTATTTTTTTCACCTTTTAATATTCTAGCAGTGTGAAATGCCCTTCCTTGGGGACTGGTATATATCTTATTAAAATTTATATATCTTAATTTTTCATAGAGAAGTTTTGTTTGTTCTACCCCCTCTTCAGTTAACGATGAATTTAAATGTCCCTGTAACTTTTTTATTACGTTCCATTGAGTTTGTCCATGTCTAACAAAATGTATTTTTAGCATAAGTTCTCCCTTTTTTATAAATTATTTTCTATATTATATATTTTTTTTTCTTTTTTGTCACTTCATCAAAAAAAAATCATATTATAAATAATAACTATAATCTTAATTTAAAAATTATAACCATTTAGAAAATTATCTACAAAAATTTCCACAAACTTTACTCTCAGGATTTAGATAAAAATTATTAATTGTACATCTTATCCTTGGAATAGTATCAACTTTAAACATACTATAATTAACAGATAACAGTGCCTCTATATATATACATCCTTTTTTTACACAATCATATTGATCTTCCAACTCTACTTTTTCCTCTTCCCTAGGTATTCTAAGTTCTCCCATATATTTTCCTCCTAAATATTATTGCTATTTGAAAAAAAGATCCAATATATATTGGATCTTTCTAAGAGATATATTAATATGATATCTTATATCCTTCTTCGATTAATTTTTCTACAATTTTATCACTGTGTACCTTATCTATTGTTTCTAAAGTCATCTTTACCTCTTGTTCATCAATCTCAAGGGAATCTTTATACATTGTTTGAGTTACATTTAAAATATTCGCTTTTAATTTAGTTATAATTTCTAATAATTTTCCCATCTCTCCAAATCTATCTTTTAACGTTACCTTTAGTGTAAATCTTCTATTTTTACCAAGTAATGCTTTATTTATAATTCTTTCCATTAGATTTATATCCAAATTTCCACCAGATATTACAGACACTATATTTTTACCTTTAAAATCTAAGTTTGAGTTTAAAAGTGCTGCTACCGATACTGCTCCTGCTCCCTCTGCTACAATCTTATCTTTTTCTAATAATAATAATATAGCCTGAGCTATCTCTTCTTCTGTAACAGTAACAAATTCATCTACATTTTTTTTAATGATTTCAAAAGTTAGATCTCCCGCTCTTCTTACTGCAATTCCATCAGCTATTGTAGCTTTTGTATCTACTGTATAAACTTCATTTTTTTCAATTGCACTTTTCATAGAAGGTGCATTAGCCGCTTCTACTCCAATTATTTTTACACTTGGTTTAATTGCTTTTATAGCTGTGGCAATTCCAGATAAGAGTCCTCCTCCACCAATAGGGACAAGAACCATATCCACATCTTCTAGCTGTTCTAAAATTTCTAATCCTATAGTTCCCTGTCCTGCAATTACATCTTTATCATCAAATGGATGCAAAAATGTTGCTTTAGTCATTTTTTGAATTTCACAAGCTTTTGCATAGGCCTCATCATATATAGCACCATGTAATACTACTTCTGCTCCAAAATTTTTAGTTGCAATTACCTTTGATAAAGGTGCTGCTTCTGGCATTACTATTGTAGATTTTATTCCTAATTTTGTAGCACTAAGTGCCACTCCTTGAGCATGATTTCCAGCTGAAGATGCAATTACACCTGCTGCTTTTTCTGCATCTGTTAGTTTACTTATTTTATTAAAAGCTCCTCTAATCTTGAAAGATCCAGTTAATTGAAGATTTTCTGTCTTTAAATAAACATTTCCACCTGTGATCTTACTCAATACCTTACACTCAAGTAAACACGTATTTTTTATAATTAGTTTTAACACTTTCTGTGCTGTTTTAATATCTTTTAAACTTACTTCATGCATAATTAGATCCTCCGTTTTTTTTTTAGTATTAAACATCTTAAAAGTATTATCTAACTAAAGGTTTAAAAAATGCAACATTTTTCCTTTAAAAATATCATTTTTTTATACTAATTTAAATTAACACCTTATTTATTTGTTCTGTTTCTATTATAAAATCACTATTTTCTAACATTTTTTTATCTAATAATCTATTTTTTATCAGTATATATATATTATCTCCTAAAATATTCTTTATAGTTTCTCCATAAGTAACTATAAAAGGTTTAAAGTCATCCTCTTTAAATCCATTTGGATTTTCTCTTCTAAAAATAGAACTCATAGCAAAATCTATATTTATACAAGATTTTGTATAAAAGTTTTCTATAGTAAAATTATTAGTAAAATCATCTGGAAGTGTTAGATAAAGAGTATTAGTCTCTTCATCTAATATTATTTCTAGTGGCCATATACTACATATAAGTGGTTTATTTTCTATAATTTCTTTAGAACTCATGTTTTTATCTAAACAAATTGAGTGTAAAGAACATAAAGTTTGACCATTTTTAGGAGTATATGCACAAGGGCATAGATCTATTTCATCTCCTAAATATTTAGAAGGAACTAATACATCTTCCTCTTTTATCATATCTTCTATCTCATCTTTATCATTTCCTAATTCCTCTAATATATCAAAGGTTTTTGTCAGCTCATTATAATGATCTTTATTCTCCAATATAAAATTTCTAATTTTTTTATCAAATATTGCTGGAGCATCTCCGCAACAATGCTCTACACAATTAAAACAATCAAAATTAGTTAAATTTGCAAACATTGTATAATCTATAACGGCGTTATATTCTTTTTCTTTTAGGATAATTTTTGTTTTTATAGTTTCTATTCCACTGAAATACATTCTTATCCTTTCCTCTTTTTCCTGACTAATTATATCCAGTCCACCCTTAGGATGATCTATAAATAAAAAATATTTCATTTTTCCTCCTAAATTATTTCAATCTTTTTTTATTTAACTTTTTTCCTTTTTGTTCATACAATCATTAATTAATTAATTAATTTTTCCTGTCCACTGAATTATATTTTTAGTTTTTTCAAAACTATCACCATTTAAAAAATCTTTTGGATTTTTTAAATTTCCACAAATGGCAGGATGATTATGTTCAATTACTTTAGACTTTTTTATGTTTTTTTTATATCTTTGAGCCTTAGTTCCCCAAAGTAAAAATATAAGATTATTATTTTTTTCCTCTATAAATTTTATAAGTTTTTCTGTAAAATTTGACCACAATTTAATATGACTACCTGAATTTCCTATCTCTACTGTTAATGCAGTATTTAAAAGAAGTACTCCTTGAGATTTCCATGATTTAAATAGTTCATTAGGAGGAAGGATATCAAAAGTTTTATCTGTTATTTCCTTTCTTAATCTCTCTATTGTAGGAATATCTTCTCTATAAGTTTTATAAATTAATTTAACCATATTTTTTAATGATGTATTTACTCCTTTATCCATCCAAGAATCTTTTTCTACTTCAAAGGCAAGACCTGTAGCAACTCCTTTTTGTGGATATGGGTCCATAGCTAAGAGTACTATCTTCATCTTACTTAGGTCATCCTTAAATACTTTAAATATATTTTTTTTTAGAGGAGTATAGTTACTAATTATATTAATAATTTCATCTATATCTTTTATCATCTCTAAAGTAAAAAATTCATGATAACTATCATGAATTTTATTGTCTTTTAAAAATTTATTTCTCTCTAATCTCAATTTTCCCTCCTAGATTTTTTTCAATTTTAAATTCAAAGCTTTCTTTATTTTTTATTAAATATTTTTTTATGAACTCTCCTTGAATTTCTGGATAAGTAAGATTTTCTGGAATATCTTTTACTAAAAATTTATCTTCCATCTGGAATTTAGGAAGATCTCCAAATTTATGTATAGAAGCCATAAATATACTTCCATACTCTATTTTACCATCCTTTTCTATACTATAATCAGATAGATAAGTTAATTCAAAACTAGTTGCTCCACTTTCTTCATAGAGTTCTTTTTTAGCTGCCATCTCTGAAGTTTCATTTTTTTCTATATATCCACCAGGTAGCTCTAAGGTCTCTTTTTTTTCATTTTTTACTAAGACTAATTTTCCTTCATATAAAGGAATAATTACTGAATACTTTTTCTCATCAAATGCATCTTTACTATAAAAATTTATTTTCATAAAAGCCTCCTTTATCACTAATTATAAATATATTTTAAAATATACTAAGGTCTAGTTCTTTAGACAGATCTTCTAAAATTCCATCTCCTCCTATTGAATTACCTTTTATATCTAAAGCTGGACCATATATTCCAATTCCCATTTTATTAGGAAGAACAGACATTATTCCTCCCCCAACTCCACTTTTTGATGGTATCCCTACTTTTAGAGCAAATTCTCCTGATCCATCGTACATTCCACAAGTCATCATAAGTGATTTTACCGCCTTTGCTTGATAGTCTGATATTATTTTTTCCCCATTAGATAATCTTCCATTTCTAGCTAAAAACATACCAATCATAGCTAGATCTACAGTAGTTACTTCGATAGAACATTGCTTGAAATATACATCTAAACTATCTTCTACAGATGATTCAATAACATCTTGAGCCTTCATAAAATAAGCCATAGCTCTATTTCTATTTCCAGTTCTATTCTCTCCTGAATAGATCTCTTCATTATATGTCAAAGTATCATTTTCAGTGATCTTCTTAAAAAAATCTAATAATCTTTTAAATTTATCATCTTTATTTTTTCCTTTTATCATAGACGATACTGCTATAGCCCCAGCATTTATCATTGGATTATAAGGTTTTCTCATAACAGCTGTCTCTAACCTAATTATAGAATTAAATGCATCCCCTGTAGGTTCAGTTCCTACTTTTGAAAATACATAATCCACTCCATTATCTAACATAGCTAACATAAGTGCTATAGGTTTAGACACACTTTGAATAGTAAATTTTTTATTATAATCACCATATACATATTTATTTCCATCCATATCTAATAGACATATTCCTAGATCTTCTTTTTTAGCTCTCTCTAGGCCAGGTATATAATTTGCTACAGTTCCAAATTTTGTCTTATCTTTATTTTTTTTCACTATATCGTATAATATTTTTTCCATCTTTATCTCCTATATATTCTCAATATTTATTTTTTTTATACCTAAAGTTTACCATAACATCGACCAAATTAAAAGTTAATCAATCTTAATTATTGTGGGTTTTTAGAGATGAAATTATTTGATTTTTAAACTTAAAATAGTCCTATGAAAAAAGATTAATTTTTAAGAAGCAAAAATACCAAACTTGATTTTTATTAGAAAATATTATAAAATGTAAAAGATTAGTTTTTTATTTTAAATAAAAACTATAATGAAAAAATAAATTGTAGATAGTAAAAGGAGAAATAAAATTATGAAAACTTTACCAAATTGCCCAAAATGTAATTCAGAATATACATATGAAGATGGAAACCTTATGGTTTGTCCTGAATGTTCGTATGAGTGGAATCCAGAGACTGAGAACGCAGAAAATGCAGAAAAAGTATATAAAGATACTAATGGAAATATCTTAGTAGATGGAGATACTGTCAGTGTAATTAAAGACCTTAAAGTTAAAGGAAGTTCCCTTGTTGTAAAAAAAGGAACTAAAGTTAGAAATATAAGATTAGTTGACGCAGATCATGATATTAAATGTAAAATTGACGGTATAGGATCTATGGAATTAAAAACTGAATTCGTAAAAAAAATATAATTTTTTTATCTTCTTGCCTAATTAAACTTATAGTTTATTTAATCAAGAAGATTTTTGCTTTTTAAATAATAAAATAAAAAAGGAAATATTGACTCAAGTAGGTAGATTATAGATAGAATATATATATATCAAAATAATTAGGAGTGATTACTATGTCTAAACATTACCATGAAAAATTTATTGCTTATTTAAAAGAACTACTTGAAATCAAAAACCATTCTATGGAAAAAATATCTAAAAAAACAGGAATTTCTGTAGATGATTTAAAAAAATTTCATGAAGAAGATGATATTGCCAACAAGTTTGAATATGAAAAACTAATAGAAGCATTTGATCCAAATAAAAAAGATGAGACTAAATAATATTAAGACAAATAAAAAAAACTTCTAATTGGAAGTTTTTTTTATTTGTCTATATTTTTTATTTTTTATTATTAATCTCTATTTTCACTACCATCTCCAAATAATAAACGATCATTAAAAGAATGACTACTTACTTCTGTTTTTATTTTTATATTACTAAAATCATGGTTGTCTAATCCTCTTTCTTCCTTACTTGAAAATGATAAACTTCCCATCAATAGCATCATACCTAATATTATTTTTTTCATTTGTTTGCCTCCTAGATCTTCTTTCTACGTTATTTTATTTTACATCAATTATATTCTATTTATATTCGTTTTCGGACAAAAATACTAAAAAAATATTTTAAAATTAAGTATTAAATTTAAAGTATTTTTTGTATTTCTTTTCATTCCTTACCGAACAAGTTAATTATATCCGATTTCGGATGTTATGTCAATCTTTTTTTTAAATAAACAAATAAAAAAATTCTCTTTAAATTTAAAGAGA
>DDQV01000072.1 GCA_002342785.1 Fusobacteriaceae bacterium UBA2433
TAATATTTTGTCCAAGATTTTTAATCTCAGCTTTTTTATAGATCAATTCAGAAACTGCTAGATCAAATAAACCCATTCCAACAAATTTATAAAATGTAGTATCCCCAGTAATTGTTGTATTAGTCAATAAATTAGAAAATAATTTGATTTGATCTTTTTTTATCCAATTTTCTTTAAGGGGAGTTATAATATCTCCAGATTCTTCTCCAGCAAATTCTGTATCTACATAGACATTATCAATTAGTTCAAATAATGCTTGTGGGTACTCTCTCATAGTAGGTTTATAAGAACCAAGACCTATAAAATGTTTCCCCTTAAGTAACTCTTTATCATTAGGAAGAACAGGTGTACTAGACGGTGTTGCTGTAATAATAACTTCTGATTCTTTTACAAGTTCCTCTGAAGATCTTGCAATAATAATTTTTTTTGTTGGAAATTCTTTTTGAACTTTCTCTGCAAAAACTTCTATATTTTTTGAGTAAGCATCAAAAATTGTAATTTGATCAAAGTCTCTTGCTTCACAGGCAAAAAGTATTTGATAAAAACCTTGTACTCCAGCTCCTATAAGACCTAATTTTTTTACATTTTTTGGTGTTGTATGACGTACTCCAACTCCACCTACAGCACCAGTTCTATAAGCCGTTAAGTCAGCTCCATTAATCAATGCTAATGGAATGCCTGTTTCAATATCATTTAAAAGCATTAAACCTGTTATTACAGGTAATTTTTTCTTTGGATTTTCTGGAAAAAGTGATAATATTTTTGTTCCAAATATACTTTCTTTAAAACAAGGCATGTATAAAAGTGTTTTATCATCATTGTTCACATGTATTCTATCTGGCATAAAAAAACTATTTTTTTCATAGACTTGAAAAGATTCCTCAATGGCATCCATCATCTCGTTAAGTGATACAGCTTCTTTAATATTTTTTTCGTTAAGATATAACATAAAATAAACCTCCGTAATTGTGTGTGTTGATTTTTCATTTAGTATAAATAATATTATTTGTAGTATATTCGATGAAATAATATATGTCAAGGGATAGTTTTATTGTGTGTTTTAACTGAAATAAAAATAATTTATAAATAATAATTTAAAATTATTTTCATTTTTTCTTACCTCTCCTATAATCCCAAGGTGCTATAGGCTTAGATGATCTCCATAATCCTAATCGATTTATTTTTGCATATTTTTGTGCTTTTTCTAAATCTTTATCATTTTTTGCATAATATTTATACCACCATGCATATCCATTTTTAACAATTTCTTTATTCAAATATTTTCCATTATAGTAAACCTTCCCTACCTTTCTACCATAACGATCTGTGTCCATGACTCTTACTTTTATATTTCTACTCATTACCCTTTTATATACAAATTCTTTGGCTTCTAATCCATATTCTTGTGTTCTTTCAGGAGTATCAATCCCATAAAATCTGATTTTATATTTTTGATTTTTAACTATCATATGGATTGTATCTCCATCACTTACATAACTAACAATTCCTGTAAGAGTTTGTGCAGTTAAAATTGTAAAACTCAAAAGAAATATCGCTATTATTTTTTTCATTTGGCCTCCAAGAATACTATTTAATACTAATCTATCTTTATTCTATCATAGACTAATTATTTTTTTTGTATTTATTCTTAATTAATTTTAGAGTATTGAAATAGATCAAATAAAGATAGATTTTAATATTCTCTTTAAAATACTGTAATTTTAAGGTAAAATAAGGCCACTGACACCACCATTAAGGCTATTTCTGATACCATTAAGGCTACTTTTTGGCATTTTTGATTTTCCTCCTCTCAATCCCAGTAATACCAGTAGTTACAAGGCTTTATTCTAGGGGGTAGATCTTTTCATAATGTATAAATACAAGGGAAGCTTTTTAGAGAGGCCTTAGAGGGTAAATTAGAGAAGATTAAAAAAAATAAGATCTTAGTCACGAATTACACTAATTAACGCGAAAAAACTCTATCTTGAATAAACTGAAATCACTGTAATTTTAGGGTAAAATAAGGCCACTGAGTACCCTCTTAAGGCTATTTCTGATACCATTAAGGCTACTTTTTGGTATTTTTTATTTTCCTCCTCTCAATCCCAGTAATACCAGTAGTTACAAGGCTTTATTCTAGGGGTTATATCTTTTCATAATGTATAAATACAAGGGAAGACTTTTAGGTGAGCCTTAAAAAGGAAATATGAGAAGATTATTAACAGTGGAAGAAAAATTTTTTAATAAAGTTTTAATTTTAAGGCAAGATTGGCATCTTCCTCTCCTACAAGACTATATCCTTCTTTTATAAGTTTTTTTACCCTGTACCTATTATAAATATAAGGAAACGATAAATTTAATGTTATCACCTTGCTACTCTTAGACATCAGATTAATTTTCATTGAAACCTCCTTTTCAAAATGTTTTGTTTTTTATAAAATAGTTTCATTTAGTTTTATTTTATTTCATATAGTTTAAAAAGTCAAGAAATTTTATTTTTTTATTTGAAAAATATGATATAATTAATTTAGTGAATTAATATAGTAGGAGGAATTTAAATGTTCGCTCAAGAGAGAAGATTAGAAATATTAAAGATCCTTATGAATAAAACAAAAGTTAAAGTTAAAGAATTAAGTCTAGATTTTGAAGTTAGCGAAGTCATAATACGAAAGGATTTGAAACTTCTAGAAGACGAGGGAAAATTAGAAAGAACCCATGGAGGAGCTATCTTAAAAAAAAAGATCCCTGTAAATATTTCCCTTGATCATAGAAAAATAGTGAATTTAATAGGGAAAAAAAAGATAACCAATAAACTTTATAAAATTATAGAGGAAGGAGAAATTATATTTTTAGATGCTTCTAGTACAAACCTTCTTCTTGCTAAAAAATTAGCTGAATCACCAAAAAAAATTACTATTGTAACTAATATGCTAGATATCATGAAATGTTTAGATAAAGTTGATAAGATTGAGCTCATAGGTATCGGCGGTACATATCATAGTATTTTAGGAACATTTTTAGGTGGGCTTGCCCTAGATGCTATTTACAAAATAAATACGCAGAAACTTTTTTTAGGAGGAGCAGCAATAGACGTTCAAAAAGGTAACATCAGTATCTTTGATTCAAATGAAGTAAACTTAAAAAAAGCCATGATTCAAATGACCTCAAAAGTTTATTTTGTATGTGAAAAAGATAAATTTTATTCCTATGGTACTTATAACTTTGGTACTATAACTGATTTAGATGCTATAGTCATAGATGAACAAATAGAAAAACAATTTGAAGAAAAACTAAGGGAAAATGGTGTAGAAATTATTTAAAAAATTAATACATAAGTATGAAATATATATATATTAAAAAAATTTGACTATTGAGAAGGATTTTTTTCATAATGGAGTATATTTATAACAATGCCTAAAAAATTTTAATATATATTCTTATGATTTTAATCATTAAATATTATATTTAATTCTTATTTTAATACAAAAATATAAAGAGGTGAAATTTTATGAATGAAAAAGAGGTTGTTTGTTTAAAGTGTAAAAAAATATTTATGTCAGAGATAGATTCAAAAGGTATTCCATACAGTAAAATATGTCCCAATTGTAAAAAAAAGAATACAAAAAATTTCGGTCGCGGTATAAGTGGAACTATTTAGTTTTTAATAATCAAAATGGAGGGTTTCTATGATGGTAATGATAATTTTATTTTTAACAATTATCTTTTTTTTATATTTAAAAAACAAAAAAACAAAAAATATCAATTACGTATATATAAATGAAAAAACAAAAAAATATCATTTAGAAGGATGTCCATATTCGAAAAATTTAAAACAGATATCTTTAGAAAAAGCAATTGAAGAAAAATATATACCATGTAAAATATGTAATATAAATAAAAATTATACTTAACAAATTGTCTAGGTATATAAATTATCCCTTTTAATCGATATAAATCGTACCAAGAATAAATCTTTATTTTCCATTTTTATGTTTGTTATACATTTTTATCTATGCTACAATAAAATACTAAGAATAATGTTACTGAAAAGTTAAATTAAAATTGTACATTATAATAAATTCTTGGAAAAGGAGAAAAATATGAAACAATTGCAAATTCAAAGAGCTATTTTTAATAAAAATACAAATAATTTAATGATAAGTTACTTAAAAGAAATTTCTACTGAAGAATTAACTAAAAAAAGGAAAGGATGTATGTTTTGGTTTATCAAGGAAGAGGGTTCTATTCTTAATATATTTACACATATTGTATTATGCGAGTGTTTACTGTATCAAAATATTTATAAAACAGGTGTTGTGTCCAAATATGATAAAGAACTTTTAGATTATAAATTACCGTCTCCTTTGACTATGCCAAATGTTAAAGATAGCTTTGAGAAAGCAGTGGTTTTAATAAATAAATTAGATCAAGCTATTATAACATTCTATGAAAATATTGATTTTAAAAGTTATGATATAAATAATTTTACAAAAGCTGAAGTTTTTACAAACAATACCCCTGCCACTTTTATGGAACAACTATTTATCCATGCTATTCACCACAGAGGACAGATATCTCAAACATTGGCTGAACTTGGAGTGGGGGAAGATTTTTCTGAATTTCAAAAGTTTGGAGTGTTCGAGTAAATAATTTAGTAAATTTAAGTTTGGCAATTCTTTAATTTAAGTACTATATGTTATTGATTTTTTTGCCTCTCAACCATAATAGTACTAGTAATTACAAGACTTTATTCTAGGGGGATATTTCTCACAGATGTATAAATTATGGAGAACTTTTTTGAAAGCCTT
Organism: Fusobacteriaceae bacterium UBA2433; assembly: GCA_002342785.1. Taxonomy (GTDB): domain Bacteria; phylum Fusobacteriota; class Fusobacteriia; order Fusobacteriales; family Fusobacteriaceae; genus Psychrilyobacter. The sequence continues at coordinate 4,809 of DDQV01000072.1, forward strand.
AAAATAAAAATTAAAGAGGTATATTTAAAATAAGTAGATAATATTTTATCTACTTATTTTGTTATTAACCTATTTTTACTCCCTCTGTTTCAAGAATATTTCTTCCCCATTTTTCCATAAGATCTAATATTTCAGTGATACCTTTTCCTTTTGATGTTATTTTATACTCTACTCTTGGAGGAATTTCTGGATATACCTTTCTATCTATAAGTTTATTTTTTTCTAGTTCTTTTAAATGTTCAGATAATACTTTTTTACTTATTCCAGGAACTATTTTTTGCACTTCACTAAATCTTAAGACATTTTTACTAAGATGCCATACAATAAGGGATCGCCATTTTCCACCTAATATATCTATTGTTATTTCTACAGGACATTTATATTCTTTATTCTTCCACCTGTACATAATTCCCCTCCTAATCTTTTATTCTTTATCTATATTCTATCATGTTCTAATAATTTTTCTTATATCTATTTAATACTGAGATATTATATTTATCAATAAAAGATTTTAATATAGAAAAATTAGTAGTTAACGACAGTAGACAAAAGATGTTAAAAAAAAATATTGAAATAAAACCATTAACATTTAATTTTTTTTAGTTTTTAATTTTCTTCCATCAATTTTTCAGAACCATTTAAATCTAATGTAGGAGTTATAAAAAACTTTTTTATTTGATTTGGTTCATCTATCTGTGATAAAAGTAAATTCATACTATCTTTTCCCATCTTATATACATCTCTTTTAATACATGAAATATGAGTTTCTAAAATATTAAAATATTCTGGGTCATCAAAACTAATTATAGATAACTTTCTTTTTAATTTTAGTTTCTTTAATTTTTTTAAAATTCCTAAGGTCATAAAGTTATTTGATGAAAAAACTGCAGTAATAGAAATATTTTTTTTCCAAACTGTTTCAATAAATTCAATACCAGATTCGATTTTAAAATCCCCTTTAAAAACATAATTTTCATTGATAGGAATAGAAAATTCTTTTAAAGCTTTTAAATATCCCAAATATCTATCTTGTGCATTTTTAGTCTCAAAATTTCCTGTAATAATTGCAATCTCTTTATGTCCACTCTCTATTAAAGATTTAGTAGCTAAATATCCACCATATATATCATCTAGAAATAATCCACTATAATTATAATTAAAAAGTTCTCTATCCATGAGAATAAAAGGAATTTTTCTGTCTACTAATCTTTGAATATTTTGATTAGATTTAAAACTTGAAACTACACAAATAATACACCCTTTAACTCTTTGTTCAATCATAATATCAATAGCTTTACTTTCTTTTTCTATTTCACCATTGGTATTATATAAAATAGTATTTAAATTTTTTGTATCATTTACCGAACTAATCCCTTTTATGATGCTAGCAAAAAAGGGATTTTCAATATCAGGAATAATGACTCCTATTGTATTACTTTGTTTAGAAGACAGATTTCTAGCATTGACATTAGGTAGATAATCATTTTCTTTAATTATTTTTTCAATCTTTTCCCTAGTTTTTTTTCCAACAGCACCACTATTATTAATTACTCTCGATACAGTCATACTGGAAACACCAGCTATTTTTGCAATGTCATTTATATTCATATAATCCACCTCTTAAGTTATCGTTAACAATATTATACCACATATTAAAATATAATTTAATGACTTATTTTAGTAAAAAAAACACTGTATACAAACATTTTTTAATATTTTATAAAAAAATTGTTGACTTTATAAAAATAATGTTATAAACTTCTAAAAAGAAATGTTATCGATAACAATTTTATTTTAAAGAGGTGATTTACAATTAAGGGGATTATTGCATGTGACTTAGGAGCATCTAGTGGAAGAGTTTTTTTCTCAACTTTGGATAAAAAAAAATTAGTAATAAAAGAGATTCATAGATTTTCAAATGAACCATATGAAAAATCTAAAAAATTATATTGGAACATTGAAAATATTATTGGCGAAATAGAGATTGGAATAAAAAAAATTGTAAAAAATAATTTTGAAATAATTAGTATAGGATTTGATAGTTGGGGTGTTGATTATGCCTGGCTTGATAAAGATGGTGAGATATTAGAAGACCCGAGTTGTTATAGAGACAGTAAAGACAAATGGAAAGATTTAGAAAAAAAGATATCAAAATTTGAGATTTTTCAAGAATCTGGAGTAAATTTCTTTGATTTTAATTCAATCTATAGGATAAATAAAGATAAAAACGAAAAACGGGATACACTTTTATTCTTTCCAAATTTAATTGGATATCTTTTTACAAAAATAAAAAATATAGAATATTCAATAGCCACAACTTCTGGATTGATCAATCAAAATAAAAAAAATTATTCAAAACAGATACAAAAAAAAATTGCTTTATTAGATAAAGAATTACCTAAATTAGTCTCAGCAGGAACAAAATTGGGAGAGATAACAGATGAAAAGATGAAAAAATATAAAAGTAACAAATTTTCTGTTATAAATGTAAATTGCCATGATACAGCTTCTGCAATTTATAGTATAGAAAATAAAGATCCCAAAACATGTTTTTTAATCTTAGGAACATGGTCTATAGTAGGAGTAGTTGGAGAAAGACCTGTTTTAGATCAATATTCTTTTGATTTAGGAATTACTAATGAAGGTATTTTTCAGGAAAAAGTACGAATTCAAAATTTAATTCCGGGGATGTGGATCTTACAGAGATTAAAAAAAGATTTTGAAAACAAAAATAAAAATTATACTTATCTCGAAATGAATAAGATGGCTAAAGAGAGTAATCAAAATCAAATAATTGATCTAGAAGACAAAAGTTTAGTCTATCCTCAAAATATGACAAAAGCTATGGAAGATTTAATTCCTAAATATAAATATACAGATGGGGATCTTCTTAGAATTGCTTATAACAGTATAGTAGATAAAATAAAAAGATCAGTAAAAAATATTGAAAAAATAACAGATCAAAAGTTAGAAAACATAGTAGCTATAGGTGGGGGAATACAAGATATATATTTAATTGAAAGATTATCTTCTGAATTGGGACTAAATTTAGAAAAAGGATTTGTAGAAGCTTCAGTAGTTGGTAATATAAAATGTCAATATATAGCAAATAATTTGATCTCAGAAAAAGACTGGAAAGATCTTAATATAATATTTAAATAATGGAGGGAAAAGATGAGCAAAAGATTAAACAGTAAATTGCCAAAAATAGGAATAAGACCAACAATAGATGGAAGACAAGGAGGAGTACGAGAATCTTTAGAAAATCAAGTAATGGAGATGGCTACTAAAATTTCTAAATTTCTTTCTGAAAACTTAAGATATCCATCAGGAGAAAAAGTTGAGTGTGTTATCGCTGATTCAACAATTGGAGGAGTAGCAGAAGCAGCTAGATGTGAGGAAAAATTTAGATTAGAAAATGTTGGACTATCTATAACAGTAACATCTTGTTGGTGTTATGGTACTGAAACAGTTGATATGACAGTCGGAATTCCTAAAGCAATATTAGGTTTTAATGGTTCTTCTAGACCTGGAGCAGTATACCTAGCCGCAGCAGTAGCAGGACATGATCAAATGGGAGATCCTATCTTTTCAATTTATGGTAAAGATGTTCAAGATGATGTGTCAGATGATATACCTGAAGATGTAAAAGAAAAATTAATTACATTTGCAAAATCAGGATTAGCAGTCGCAACGATGAAAGGGAAATCATATCTATCAATTGGAAGTGTTTCTATGGGAATTGCTGGTTCAGTTATAGATCCAAACTTTTTTTCAGATTATTTAGGAATAAGAAATGAATATGTAGATATGAGTGAAATAAAAAGAAGATTAGAATTTAATATATTTGATCCAAAAGAATTTGATAAAGCAATGAAGTGGACAAAGGAAAATTGTAAAGAAGGCGTTGATATAAATAAAAAAGAACTTAAACATACAGATGAAGAAAAGAAAAAAGAGTGGGAGATCGTTGTTAAGATGACTTTAATTATTAGAGATTTAATGATTGGAAATCCAGAATTAGAAAAACTTGGATTTAAAGAGGAATCTATGGGACATCATGCTATAGCAAGTGGTTTTCAAGGTCAAAGACATTGGACAGATTTCATGCCTAATGGAGATTTTTCAGAAGCAATATTAAACTCATCTTTTGATTGGAATGGAGTAAGAGAAGCCTTCGTAGTTGCAACAGAAAACGATTCTTTAAATGGTGTTGCCATGTTATTTGGCCATTTATTAACAGGAAAGGCACAAATATTTTCCGACGTAAGAACATTTTGGTCACCAGAATCAATTGAAAGAGTGACTGGAAAAAAAGTAACTGGAAAAGCAGCGAAACATGGAATGATCCATCTAATTAATTCTGGTTCAACAACATTAGATGGAACTGGAGAGATGAAAAAAGATGGAAAACCAGTGATGAAAGAATTTTGGAATGTTGAAAATAAAGATGTAAAAGCTTGTCTAGAAGCAACCGATTGGTGTTCAGCAAACTTAGAATATTTTAGAGGAGGAGGTTTCTCATCTCATTTCTTAACAAAGGGAGAGATGCCAGTAACAATGTCTAGAATAAATTTAGTGAAAGGATTAGGTCCTATATTACAAATAGCAGAAGGATATGTAGTTGATGTAGAAAAAGAAATCCACGATAAATTAGATAATCGTACAGATCCAACTTGGCCAACAACATGGTTTGTTCCAAATATTACAGGAAAGGGAGCTTTCAAAGATGTTTATTCAGTAATGGATAATTGGGGAGCGAATCATGGAGCTATATCTCATGGACACATTGGAAAAGATCTTATAGCATTAGCTTCTATGTTAAGAATACCAGTAGCAATGCATAATGTTGAAGATGAAAAAATATTTAGACCAAAAGCATGGGGAGCATATGGAAAAAATGATTTAGAAGGAGCGGATTTTAGAGCTTGTAACACTTATGGACCATTATATGGTAAAGTAAAGAGATAGGAGGTAGAAAATGTTAAAAAATATACCGACTAATATTAGTCCAGAATTATTAAAAATACTATGTGAAATGGGACATAGTGATGAACTTGTTATTGCCGATGGAAATTTCCCATCGGCATCAATGGGAAAAAAAGTGTTGAGATATGATTCTAGCGATATTCCAGAATTATTAAAATCTATACTAAAGTTATATCCTTTAGATCAATATGTTGACAGACCAGTTGGACTTATGGAATGTCCAAAGGAAGAGCCATCAATTTGGAAAAAATATAAAAAAATAATTGAAGAAGAGGACGATGGAGATATTAAAGTAGAACTTATTGAAAGATTTGATTTTTATGAAAGATCAAAAAAAGCATATGCAATAGTTGCTACAAAGGAAAAATCTTTATATGCAAATATTATTTTAAAAAAAGGTGTTATTAAATAGGGGGAAATATGTTATTAAAAAAAGAAAGAGAAGAGTTATATAATTGTTATAAAAAAATGTTAGAGGTTGGATTAACTAATGGAACATCTGGAAATATAAGTATTTTAAATAGAGAAAAAAAATTAGTTGCGATGTCTCCTACTGGAATAGAATTTGATAAATTAAAATTAGAAGATATCTCTATTGTAGATCTAGATGGAAAATTAATAGAAGGATTAAAACCATCAAGTGAATTAGAGATGCATAATATTATCTATAGAGAAAGAGAAGATATAAATGCAATAGTTCATGGACATACAGTTTATGCAACTACAGTAGCTTGTTTAAGACAAGATCTACCAGCGATAGACTATATGATTGCAGTAGCTGGTGGAAATAATGTTCGATGTGCTGAGTATGCAACTTTTGGAACACCAGAACTAGCTAAAAATGCATTAAAAGCAATGGAAGGAAGAAAAGCTGCATTATTAGCAAATCATGGAGTAATAGCAGGAGCTGGTGATATTCACAATGCCTTTAATATTGCTGAACAAATAGAATATATATCAGAACTTTATGTTAAAGCTAAATCTATAGGAGAACCAGTAATTTTATCAGATAAAGAGATGGTAAAGATGGTAAAATTATTTAAAAATTATGGACAAATAAAAAAATAAACTTTATCAATAAAAAATTATTAAAAAGGTGGGACGAATGGAAAAATTAATAGATATGTATGATGTTGTAAAAACATTTCCAGGAGTGCGAGCATTAGATGGTGCTAAGATAGATCTATATAAAGGTGAAGTACATGTTCTTATGGGAGAAAATGGAGCAGGTAAATCAACATTTATGAAAGTTTTAACAGGAATTCATAAAAAAAATGAGGGGACTATAAAATATTTAGGAGAAGATTTAAATATTAATTCTCCAAAAGAAGCAGAAAAAATAGGAATAAGTATAATATACCAAGAGTTTAATCTCCTTCCACATTTAACAGTTGCAGAAAATATCTTTATAGCAAAAGAACCTACTAATTCATTTGGGTTAATAAACTATAAAAAAATGAATGATGATGCTAGATTAATATTAAAAAAATTAAATTTAGATATAGACCCTCAAACTAAAGTTAGTGAATTAAAAGTCGGAAATCAACAAATGATAGAGATAGCAAAAGCAACTTCTGTGGATGCTAAAGTTCTTATTATGGATGAACCTACAGCAGCTCTAACAGAAAAAGAGATAAAAGAATTATTTAAAGTTATAAAAGATCTTAGATCAAAAGGTGTTGGAATCATATATATTTCCCATAGGATGGAAGAACTTAAACATATTGCTGATAGAATAACAGTCATGAGAGATGGAAAATATATTGATACTATGAAATATGAAGAAACTTCTATCGATGAGATTATTGAAAAAATGGTGGGAAGATCTTTAGGTGGACAATATCCTGAAAGGGTCAAAGTTCAAGATGAAGTAATTTTAGAAGTAAAGAATATAAATAAACAAAATGTTGTTTCAAATATATCTTTTAAACTAAGAAAAGGAGAAATATTAGGATTTGCTGGACTTATGGGTGCAGGAAGAACAGAAGTTGCCAAACTTTTATTTGGACATGATAAGATGGATTCAGGAGAGATAATTTTAGAGGGAAGATCTATAAAAATTAATTCTCCTATTGAAGCTATAAAAAATAAGATAGTATATCTCACAGAGGACAGAAAAAAAGATGGAATTTTTGCAGAGATGAGTGTAGAGGATAATATTATGGTTTCAAATTTAGATATTTCATCAAAAAAGTTTTCATTTTATGATTCTAAAAAAGGACAAAAAATATGTAAAAAATCTATATTAGCTTTAAATATAAAGACTCCATCTTTAGAGCAAAAAATTAAAAATTTAAGTGGTGGAAATCAACAAAAAGTAATCTTAGCTAGATGGACGTCACAGGATCAAAAAGTATTAATAATCGATGAACCAACTAGAGGTATAGATGTAGGTGCAAAAAAAGAGATTTATTATTTAATGAAGAATCTAGCAGCTAAGGGAGTAAGCATAATTATGATCTCTTCAGAACTCCCAGAGGTATTAGGTATGAGCGACCGAGTTGTTGTCATGAAAGAGGGAACAATAGCAAAAATATTAGATAATAATGGATCTTTAACACAAGAAAAAATAATGTATTATGCGACATCATAAATTAAGGAGGGAACTTCATTGGAAATAGTACAACAACAAAAAGAAAAACAATTTAAAAAAATGAATTTAAATAGTTTAGGAAAACAAGAACTAGTAACCTTTATAAGTTTAGTTTTATTGATAATATTTTTTTCGGTAACTTCAGAATATTTTTTATCCCTGGCTAATTTTTTAACTATTGGTCTTCAAACTTCTATCATAGGAATAATTGCACTGGGAATGACGTTTGTAATAATTACTTCTGGGATAGATCTATCTGTTGGTTCTATAGTTGCATTTTCTGGAATAGTTATAGGTTTTTCACTAAAATTTGGATTACCAATTCCTATTGCTATAATAATTGGATTACTAGCTGGAACAATGATGGGATTATTGAATGGATTTTTAATCGTAAAAGGTAAACTACCACCATTTATAGCAACACTTGGAATGATGATGTCATTGAGAGGTTTAACACTAGCTTTAACAAATGGTATTGCAATTTCTGGATTTGATTATAATTTTTCAAAATTTGCTGGAGGTAAATTTTTAGGAATACCAAATCCATTAATATACTTTTTATTACTAGGTGTATTAGTTGGAGTAATATTAAAATTTACAAAAATAGGAAAACATACATACGCTTTAGGAAGTAATGAAGAAGCAGCAAAATTATCAGGTGTCAATGTAGATAAAATAAAATATTTTGCTTATGGGTTAACTGGATTTTTATGTGCATTTTCAGGAGCAATCTTAACATCTAGATTAATATCTGCTCAACCAACAGAAGGAATGGGTTATGAAATGGATGTAATAGCAGCAGTAATTATTGGTGGATCAAGTCTTGCTGGTGGTGTTGGAACAATTTTAGGAACAATTATAGGAGCATTTATAATGAGTGTTTTAAAAAATGGTTTAAATATGTTAGACGTTTCAGGATTTTGGCAACAAGTTATTATTGGAATAGTTGTATTGAGTGCAGTTTGGCTAGATAAAAGAAAAAGTAAATAACTAAAAAATATTTATAAATTTAATAATCAGGGGGGAACATGAAAAAATTATTGATGATTTTATTGGTAGTAGGAACGATGATTGCATGTGGATCAAAAGAGGAAACAACGAAAAAAATTGACAGAGTTGCCATTGTAAGTAAGGGATATCAACATGAATTTTGGAGAACTGTAGAAGCTGGGGCACAAAAAGCAGCAGATGAGTTAGGTATTGAAATGTCATATATTGGACCTGAAAAAGAAAGTGAAATTGGAAAACAAGTTTCAATGGTTGAAAATGAAATTTTAAAAAAACCAACAGCATTATTATTAGCAGCTTTAGACCAAAACGCTTTAAGACCAGTTGCACAACAAATAGTAGATGGTGGAGCAACTTTAGTAACTTTTGATTCAAACATTGCTGGTGGAATAGAGTCTAGTTTTGTTGCTACAGATAATATTCAAGTAGGAGCAAAAGCAGCTCAAAAAATGATAGAGTTAATTGGTGAAGATGGAGTAGTTGGAGTTATTGCACATAATGCAGGAACTAGTACAGCTATTGAAAGAACAAATGGTTTTATTGACGAGATGAAAAAATATCCTAATATTAAATTATTAAGCACAAAATACTCAGATGGAGACAAACTAAAAGCTTTATCAATTACTCAAGATATAGTTACTGCTAATCCTCAAATAAAAGGAGTCTACGGTACTAATGAAGGAGCAGCAGTTGGAGTAGGAAGAGCAATAGCCGAGATGGGAAAAAGTGATTCTATAGTTGTCGTTGGTGTAGATAGCTCAGAGGAAGAAGTAACTTTATTAAAAGAAGGATCTATCAAAGCAATGGTAGTTCAAAATCCATTTAACATGGGATATATGGCTGTTAAAACTGCAATGTTAGCAGCTAATGGTGAAAAAATTGAAAAAAGAATTGATACAGGATCAACAGTTGTAACTATGGAAAATTTAGAGACTGAAGAAATCCAAAAGATTTTATATCCTTTTGGAAAAAAATAGGAGAGTGATTTTATGTTAACTGCAAGAACAATATATTGGCCATCGATCAATACAATTGGACCAGGTGCACTTGTAAATGGGATAGACGAAGTTTCAAAATATAATTTTAAAAAAGCTTTAGTTGTTAGTGATCCTATACTAAACAAAATAGGAATTGTTGAAAAAGTATTAAAAGAATTAGATAGAATAAAAATAGAATATTCTGTTTATACAAATGTTTCAGAAAATCCAACAGTAGAAAATGTGCACACAGGATTAGAGAAATATAAAAAAAATGAATGTGATTGTTTGATCTCAATAGGAGGAGGTTCTCCTCAAGATACAGCAACTGCAATAGCAATTCTAGTAACAAATGGTGGAGATATTAGAGACTACAATGGTATAGGAATCTCAACTAAAAAATCTGCTCCAATCATTGCTATAAATACCACTGCTGGAACAGCAGCAGAAGTTACAATTAATTGTGTGATTACAGATGTTGAAAATAAATTAAAAATGGTAATAGTTGATCCTAATTCAATACCTTTAATCTCAATTAATGATCCAGAATTGATGTTGAAAAAACCAAAAGGTTTAACAGCAGCAACAGGAATGGATGCCTTAACCCATGCTATAGAAGGTTATGTTAGCTCTGGAGCTTTTGAATTATCAGACACCTTATCTCATAAAGCCATTGAATTCATAAGTAATTCTTTAGGAGATGCAGTTGAAAATGGTGAGAACTTAGAAGCTCGTTCAAAGATGGCTTGGGGTTCATTTACAGCAGGATTAGCTTTTTCAAATTGTGGTTTAGGACTTGTTCATTCCATGGCTCATCAATTGGGATCTGAATATAATCTTCCCCATGGAGTTGCCAATGCAATATTACTTCCTTTTGTTATGGAATATAACTTAGATTCAAACTTAGAAAAATTTGCAGAGATAGCACTAGCTATGGGTGGAGAGAAAAAGGAATCATTGGAAGCAACTGCTAAACTCTCAGTAGAAAAAGTAAGAGAACTATCTAAAAAAGTTGAAATTCCATCTTTAAAAGATACAAATTTTGACATTAAAGATGTTGAAAAGTTAGCAAAACAAGCTTTAGTAGATCCGTGCACTGGTGGAAATCCAAAAAGTGTAACAGTAGACGATATAGAAGCAATATATTTAAAAGCTTATAATTATTAATCAAAATATAAAAAATATTTAGGGAGTAGCTTTAACTACTCCCTAAATTTATAAATTGTTTTATGGAGGATCTATGAATTATTATTTAGGAATAGATGTGGGAACAGGAAGTGCAAGAGTTGGTTTATTTTCTTCGAAAGGTAAGATGATAATATCTAAAAAAGAAAATATTACTTTATGGTCATACGAAGGGATTTATAAGGAACAATCTTCAGAAGAAATATGGGAAAAAATTTGTAAGATGACTAGTAAAGTAGTGAAAGAAAGTAAAATAAATAAAAAAGATATAAAAGGAATTGGTTTTGATGCCACTTGTTCCTTAGTAGCAATAGATAAAAATGGAGATCCTGTGAGCTTAAGCAAAAGTAATAATAAAAATCAAAATATAATTTTATGGATGGATCATCGAGCAGAAGAACAAGCTAACAGAATAAATAAAACAAAAGCAGAAGCATTAAAATATATTGGTGGAAAAATATCTTTAGAGATGGAAATTCCAAAGATATTATGGTTAAAAGAAAATATGAAAGAAAATTATGATAAGATTACAGACTTTTTTGATCTTCCAGATTTTTTAGTTTATAAAGCTTGTGGAGAAAAAGTTAGATCTGTATGTTCCCTAGGTTGTAAATGGACCTATCTAGCTCATGAAAAAAAATGGGATGACAATTTATTTAAAAAGATTGGATTATCTGAATTATTAAAAAATAACTCTAGTAAAATAGGAAAAATTATTAAACCAATAGGAAGTATAGCTGGAAAATTAACAAAGGAACAAGCTAAAAAGATGGGGTTAGTGGAAGGTATAGATATCGGAATTTCTATGATAGATGCTCATGCTGGAGGACTAGGTGTTTTAGGAATAAACTTAGATTCAAAAAAAGATTTAAACAATAGAATTGCTCTAATCTCTGGAACTTCTAATTGTCATATGGCAGTATCAGAAAAAGATATTTTTGTCCCAGGAATATGGGGTCCCTACTATGATGCAATGTTACCAGATATGTGGTTGTTAGAAGGAGGACAATCTACAGCTGGAGCTCTTATAGATCATGTAATTAAAAACCATGGTGCTTATATTGACTTAGTAAAGGACTCCAAAGAAAAAAAAATAGATAGATATATAAATCTAAACAATATTTTAGACTCAATGAAAATAAATGAAATAGATTATTTAACAAAAGATATCCATACACTTCCTTATTTTTTAGGAAATCGATCTCCTATAGCTGATCCAACATTAATGGGTGTTATGACTGGATTAACCATGGATATTTCAGTACGAAATTTAGCTCTACAATATTATTCAACATTACAAGCTATAGCTTATGGAACAAAACATATTATAGATGAATTAAATAAAACTACATTTGAAATTAATGAGATCTATATAACAGGTGGAGGAACAAAAAATCCATTACTTTTACAGGCCTATGCTAATATAACAGGTTGTAAAGTTATCATGGCTAAAGAGGAAGAATCGGTATTATTAGGAGCTTCTATCTTAGGAGCCGTAGCAGGAGGAGAATACAAAGATATATTCCAAGCTATCAAAAATATGACACAAGTAGGAAAGATCATAGAACCAAATTTCAAAACAAAAAAATTTCATAATAAAAAATATTTGGTTTTTAAAGAAATTTATTCCGACTATAAAAAATATGAAAATATGATGAAATAAAAAATTATAAATAAAAAAAATATGAAAAAAATCTCTCGTACTAATTTTTTTTTCATATTTTTTTAATAACCTAAGTATAAACACATACAAGTAAAATGAACTCTCTAAAAACTAATCCATTTACCACCATAAACACTATTGTTTCCATAAAGAATACCATCTACTTCTGCTTCTTTACGGAAATTTAACTGAATTGAATCATTTTTTATCTCAGGATAATCTAGTCCTATAACTCCACCATAGACAATCTCTCCACTCATACCATCTCTACTTCCACCAATTTTTAAGTATTCACAATTTGTTCCACCATAATATACTTCTTGAGTTTTTAAATTTAATCTTTTAAATATTCCATCTAAACTTAGAGCTCCTGAAGTTATAACTCCTGAATTAAGTGCAACGTCTTGAACAATTTGATCTATAAATATTATTTCTGCTGTTATTCTAGCTACTCCTAATACAACTATTGCTTTACTATCTTTTGCCTTAGCAATACTTTCTCTTAATTTAGTTGTAAAAGTTATAGATAAAATACTAATTATTACCATTACTACTAATAATTCTATCAATGTAAAACCACTCTTTTTTTTCACTTCTATCCCCCTATTAATTATTATAAATTAATCTTTTTTACTTAATTTCCCATTTTTTTCACACATTACAGTTATATTAACTTGTTTTTAACTTTTATAACTATTTTTTTATATTTTTTATTCCTATATAATATTATAAAAAAATAGCTTCCAGAATTATGTCTGAAAGCTATTTTTAATTTTTATCTCATATGCTTTTCTGTTTTAGATGATATACATTCTTTGGAGCAATAAATACATCCATTAGACTGTAAAAATATCTGTTTCGCTTTTTCTAAAGCATCTTCACAACAATCAAAATTTCCTAGATATTCTCTATATGCTGGAGTAGGAATTTTTTTACAATCTTCCCTATGTAATATATGGTCTCCATTTTCCTTGGGTATTTTCTCAACATAATAATTTGAATTTTCTATATCATTCATATCTTTTCCCTCCTAATTTTAATATCTAGAAATTTTTTATGAAAAATTGTCGTAAAAGATATCTTTTATACCATTGTGATTTAAAATATTATTACACGCTCCTATCATCCCTGGACTTCCACAAAGAAATCCTTCCCTGTGTTTCGAAGGATCAATTTTAGAATTTAAATATTTATCTAAAACATCGGTGATCAAACCTTTTTCTCCATCCCAATCTTCATCAGGTAATGAAGCAGATAGTGCAGGAATAAAATGAAAGTTAGTCCATTTTTTTTCGATCTCTTTAAATTCATCCAGAAAAAATAGATCTTTAGTAGTTCTAGCTCCAAAAAAATACCAAACTTCTCTATCAGTTTCTCCTTTTTCTAACATATCATGGAACATAGATTGAAATGGAGCCATTCCTGATCCTCCAGCAATACAAACCATTATAGATTTAGAATCAGATTTTTCAAAATCACCAAAAGGTCCAATTAATTTTAATTTTTCCCCTACTTTCATATAATTATGGACCCATGTAGTTGCTATTCCATCTGGTATCAGTCTAATTAACATGGCAACTTTATTTTTTTCTGAAGGTTTAGAAGATATAGAGTAAGCTCTTTGAGTAGATTCTTTTATTTTTCCATAAGGTGGAACGACTAATTGAATATATCTTCCAGAAACAAACTCTATAGATTCCTCTCCTATTGAAACGACAACCTCTTTTATATCATATGTTAAATCATTTATCTCTTCAACAACCCCAGAAAATTCTTTGGCATTGAATAGTTCTTCTGGAATAAATAAATTAAGATTTTTTTTAACTTTTATTTGACATGATAATCTTATATTTTTTTCTATATCTTCAGGTGACAAGTAAGGTTTTTCAGTTGGAAGGATAGGCCCTACATCTGTAGAAATTTCACATTTACAAGCTCCACATCCCCCTTTCCCTCCACAAGCAGAAGGAATAAAAATCCCTTGGGAAGATAAAGTTGTTAAAAGTTTATCTCCTCCCTTTACATTTAATATTTTTTTACCATTATTAATATTAATTTCTACATCTCCATAATTATTTACTTTTTTATCTAAAATAGAAATAATAAGAGCAAGTACACTAGCAAGAAGTGCAACGATAAATGGTGCAATAAAAAATTCCATAGACACTCCCTCCCTTTATTGAACTACTAGCATACCAGAAAAACCTATAAATGCCATAGCCATAAATCCAATTGTTATAAGTGTTATTCCTGCCCCTTTCAAACCTTCAGGAACAGGAGCTTTTAAAACTTTTTTTTGTATAGCTGCCAAAGAAACAATAGCAAGCCACCAGCCTAAGCCAGAACCAAAAGCAAAAACAAGACTCTGAATAAATGAATAACCTCTTATCTCCATAAATAATGCAACTCCTAAAATAGCACAATTAACAGTTATTAGTGGTAAAAATATACCAAGTGCCATATAAAGTGAAGGAGAAAATCGGTCAATAACCATCTCTAAAACTTGAACAGTAGCAGCAATAATTATAATAAAAACAATAAATCTAAGATATAAAAGATCAAAGGGTATTAATATAAATTTATATACAACCCAATTTATAGCAGTAGTTATAGTTAGAACTGCCGTAACAGACATCCCAAGACCGTTGGCAGAATCCATATCTTTAGATATAGATATAAAACTACACATTCCTAAAAAGTTAGCTAGTAAAATATTACTAGTAAATATTGAAGCAAATAATAAAACTAATGGATTAATATCTGGTGCCATATAAAACCTCCTATTTTGAACTTTCTTTTGAAAGTCTAATATTATTAATTATCCAAATAGCAATACCTAAGATAAAAAAAGCACTCGGAGCCATAATCATTATTGTCCAAGTTTGAAATCCTTCTGGCATAACTAAAATTCCAAATAGTGTACCAAATCCAAGTAACTCTCTAATAAATGCAATAGCCATTAAGATCCACATATATCCTAATCCTGTTGTAATCCCATCCCAAAGAGAGATTAAAGGTTTATTAGATTGAGCAAAAGCTTCAGCTCTTCCCATTATTATACAGTTAGTAATAATCAAACCTACATAGGGTCCAAGTGATTTACTAATATCTGGAAGATAAGCTCGCAGCAGTAGATCTACTATAATAACAAAAAAAGAAATTATAAGAGTTTGTATTATCATACGAACTTTACCAGGGATAAGATGTTTTATACTAGCTACAGTAAAATTAGTCAGTCCAGCAACAAATACAACGGAAAGAGTCATTATAAATGTATTTGTTAAGTTATTTGTAACTGCTAATGTTGAACAAATTCCAAGAATTTGAACAAAGACAGGATTGTTATCCCATAAATTTTCTTTTAAGATTCCTTTATAGTTATTCATTGCCTACCTCCTCTCTGAGACTTTTAATTTTTTTATTTATCATAACTTCAATAGATTTACTAGTCCTAGTAGCCCCAACAATTCCATCGATAATACCATCATCAAAATTATAATTTCCACTTCCACTACCTTGCACTACTTTAATCATATTTTTGTTGAGGGTTTCTCCCTTAAATTGATTTAAAAACCAACTATCTTCAATACGACCACCAAGACCTGGGGTTTCATTATGAGAAATTATATCTATACCTTTTATAGTTTTTAAATTTTTTTCCATAGCAATAATACCAGTAACAGTTCCCCAAAGAGCTTTTCCTGAAAACTTACTCACAAGTATATCTTCTCCATCTATCTTTCCTACCATGGTTTTATCTACTGGAAGATCTAAATTAAAGATTGATTTAAATTGTTCTTGAATCTTTTCATCTTTTGGTTCTACTCCAACAGCTTTTAAAATAGCAGAGATTTCATAATTTTTATTATATTCAGATACTCTATCTTTAGTTCCAACATAAGTTAAAGTCAATAAAAATACCAGTATGAAAGTAATTATAAATGAAAAAATAGCAGTATAAGTCATTGAATTTTTTTCCATCTATCTACCTCCTTTTGATTTTAATTTTAATTTTAAATTTCCAATAGTTTCATCAAATAATGGAGCAAACATATTTCCTAATAAAATTGCGTAACTAGTCCCCTCACTAAAAAGAGAATAAGTACGAATAAGTGATGTGCAGATTCCAATAAGAAGTCCATACAAAATTAATGAATTATTTTTTTTAGGCGAGGATACGGGATCTGTAACCATAAATACTGCGATAAATAAAATACTTCCAGAAAATAAACTATAGATAGGACTTGCTCCTCCTAAATTAAAAAAATAAAGGATAGATTGCATAACCAAAAATCCAACTATAGTAGAGATAGAAGATTTATAACTTGCAGTTTTAGTATAGAGTAAATAAATAAAAGCAATTAAGATAAGTATTATAGAGCCCTCTCCAATAGATCCACTCTTAAACCCAGTAAATAAATTTAAAAGGGAAGGAAAATCTCCATTTTTTAACATTACAAGTGGTGTTGCCCCTGCAAAACCATCAAGGGATCTTGGAGCAATCCATCTATTAACTGTATTTGGAAAAGAAATATAGATAAATAATCTACCTACAATAGCTGGATTAAAAATATTTCTTCCAAAACCACCATAAACCATCTTTCCAAAACAAATCCCAAATATAATTCCAATTCCTACAATCCATAGTGGAACCAAAGGTGGCATAGAAAGAGCATAGAGGGAACAAGAAACGAGAACGGCTTCACTTATTTTTTTCTTCGTTTTTCTCACAAATAACCATTCGGTAAATACACCTAAAGTAAAAGTAACCACAATTATTCCTATACTTTTAAATCCATATAAAAATATTGAAAAAACTAAAAGAGGGGTGAGAGAAATCAAAACTTTTCTCATAACTGCTTGTTTTTGAAACATATTTTAACCTCCAGAGTAAATTATTTTTCTTACATCAATAATTATAAAATAAACAAATAAAAATTTCAGGCAAGAAATAGTATTATATATATTACCAACTTTTAAAAACAAATCCTCTAATAAATAAAAATATTTCATTTTTTATTTGTAGATTAAAAATACTCTTTGTTTTAAAAAATATTTAAATTTCAATTTTTCAAACAATTATAAAATATATTTTATAATTCTAAATTCAACCTATCTATAAATAAGCAGATCTTTTAATCTATGATATACTATAGTAAAAGAAATATATTAAAGTAAACATATGGAGGAAAATATTTTGAGTCTTAAAAAAAAGGATTATATAAGAACTATTATTATTGGAATAATTAGTGGGATAGCTTTGTTAATAGTAACTAGATAGAAAACTAAATAAATTATAAAAAAAAAGGAACTAAATTTCATATAGAATTTAGTTCCTTTTTTTAGTTTTAAAACTGATAAAATATATTTAAATAATTAACTGATCTTCAACACTATTCCACTCTTCAATCAATTGATCTAATTTAATTTGATCTTCACCAAATATAATAAGGGAATCAGATTCTAATATCTTAGTATTTGCTTGTGGAAAGATTCGATGATTATCTCTCTCAATAAGAAGAAGGAGAACACCTTTTTTAAAATGCATATCCATAACACTCTTGTTATGAAATGAACTTTTATTTTTTACTTTTAATTTAATCATTTTTTCTTCCATAAACTCTATTTGCTCTAAGTCAGGCTCAACCCATTTTGAACTTTCTGTATCTTTGATCCCAAGTATTGAAGCTGCAA
Organism: Fusobacteriaceae bacterium UBA2433; assembly: GCA_002342785.1. Classification (GTDB taxonomy): domain Bacteria; phylum Fusobacteriota; class Fusobacteriia; order Fusobacteriales; family Fusobacteriaceae; genus Psychrilyobacter. Next base: position 22,918 of record DDQV01000072.1, read on the forward strand.
AAGATAAAGTTGTCCCTTGAATAGCAACTGAGATTACAACAACATAAAAAATAATAGGAAAGATAATTTCAGCTCCTTTTATATTAGCAAGAACAGGAAGGATGGCAAAAACAATTGGAACTCCTCCTTTTAATCCACCCCAACTTATAAATAACTTTTCCTTTATAGAAAGTTTAGACCTACATAGTGTAATAATTACACTGAGAGGTCTAGCAAATAACATAAGGGTAAGACCTATAAAAGTTCCAACTTTCCAAGAATGAAATAGTTGACTAGGAAATACTAAAAGTCCTAAAATAACAAATATACCAATCTCAACTCCCCAAGATAAACTTCCAAAAAATCTTCTGGAAATTTTTTTAAAAGGAATCTCTGAATTCCCTAAGAATAAGCCATATATATATATAGCAAGATAGCCATTTCCCTTTAATATATTTGTAAGACCAAAGGTTAAAAATACTCCTGCTATCATAATCAATTGATGTATCTCAGGTAACTTAATAGAAAATATTTTTAAAAATTTTATAGTCCCCTTAGCAAATAAAAAACCTATTAGCCCACCTACAGCTATTTGAAGAAATAAAAATGTTATCCCTTCAAATGTAGTAAAATGAGGATTTATAATAAGACTAATCAGTAAAACAATAATTACGTTTGCCATTGGATCATTGGTTCCTGATTCAACTAAAAGAACCGATGAAACTTTTTTCTTTAATTTTAATCCTCCAAAAGATAATAATGACATCACAGCTGATGCATCTGTAGATGATACAATGGCTCCTATTAAAAGAGAATATAAAACACTGAAACTAGTAAAAAAATAAACTGCAATACCAACAATAAGTGTATTTATAAATACACCTATAAAAGCTAGTAATAATCCTTCGAAAGCTCCCTCTTTAAAAACATCGATCTTTGTAGCAAAGGCCCCATTAAAAAGAATAAATGCCAGAGCAATTCCTCCAATTAATTGAGCTATTACCATATTATCAAAATAAATCCCTCCGATTCCTTCTGATCCAGCTAACATCCCTACACCTAAAAATAATAATAAACTTGGTAGACTATATTTTTTTGAAATCCTCAAAGAAAAAATTGAAGATAGTATTAAAAACCCTATTATTAAACTAATTTTATCTATATTCAAATCTAATTCCTCCTTTAATTTTATATTTTTAAATACTAATTATCCAATATTTATTATAACATAATAATTTAATTAAGATCATATTTTTTTAAATTAAATAAACATAATAATATATTAAAATAGGATCCCTTAAATTATGGGATCCTATCTTTTTTTCTTAAAAAAATATTAAAAACTATATTAAAAAAATATTCTTCCTTATATTTGTTCTACAAAATCTGCTCCATATTCAAAACAAATTTCTTTACTATCTTTATTTAAATTCCAATTAACTTTAAGTCCATCATTAACAACTGTTAAAGCTGTGGTGTTTAAAAGATCATTTATGATTCCTACACTTCTACAATTCCATCCATAACTTCCAAATGATCCTACAGATTTACCTTTAAAGTTTATTCCCTTTACTCCCTCTAAGACTGCTGCCATAGATGGTAATATTCTATTATTTATAGTTGGAGAACCAAATAAAACTCCTTTTGATTTAAAAATTTCTGTCAAGATCTCAGTCTCACTATATTTACAAGCATTCATCAACATTATGTGTGTAGAAGGACTCTTACTTCTAATTCCATCTGCCATTGATTCTGCCATCTTTCTTGTAGTTTCCCACATAGTATCATATACAATAGTAACTTGATCTTCTTTATAATCTTGACACCATTCCATATATTTAGTTACAATCTCCAATGGATTTTTTCTCCAAATAACACCATGGGATGTACAAATTTGATCTATAGTCAGATTAAAACTCAATATTTCATCTATCTTTCTCTTAATCATTGCACTAAATGGAGTTAATATACAAGCATAATATTTTAATGATTCATCCCACAAGATCTCTTGATCACATTCATCATTAAATAATGCATTTGCTCCATAATGTTGTCCAAAAGCATCATTACTAAATAATATATTATCTTGACTTAGATAACTTGCCATTGAATCTGGCCAATGTAACATCTTCATCTCAACAAATGTTAAATTAGTTTCTCCTAACTCTAATGTATCACCAGTTTTTACAATTCTAAACTCAGCATCTATACTATGATAAGCTTGGATTATCTCTTTTCCCTTAGCAGTACAATATATTGGAGTGTTAGGTATTTCTTTCATTAAATCTTTTAGAGCACCACTGTGATCAGGTTCATTATGATTCATAACAATATAATCAATTGTATCTAAATCTATCTCTTCCTTTAATTCTTGTAACCATTCACGGCTATATTTTTGTATAACTGTATCTACTAACACTATTTTTTCATCTCTTATTAAGTAAGAATTATATGAGGTACCATTTGAGAGTTCTAGCTCTTCCCCATGAAATGTTTTAATATCCTGATCGACTACTCCTACCCATTTTACATGCTTACTCACATCTACAAATTTTTTCATCTTCATTCAACTCCTAATTTAATTTTTTATATGATTCTATTTAAAATTTAATTTCTTTTAAAAATTTTCCCTATAATTATAATAACAATAATAATAAAAATATGTCGTAACATGAGTTACTAAAATAACATTTTTTTACATTACCTTTACATAAACTATATCATATTTACATTTTTTTTACTCTATATATATATTCTATTTACATCAATAAAGTATACTTCAAGTATAAAAATAATAGAAAACAAAATAAAACAAGGAGGAAATTTAAATGTTAAAGAAAATATTATTAGGAACATCATTGCTATTATTAGTAGCATGTGGAGAGGGAAAAACTAGATCAGAGTTAGTAAAATTACAAGGATCAGATACAATATTAAATACATCTCAATCTATAGCTGAGGAATTTATGAAGGAAAATAAAGATGCCAAAATTGCAGTTACAGGCGGTGGATCTGGAACTGGTATTGCAGCAAAACTAAATAACACAGTGAACATCGCAATGGCTTCTAGATCAATAAAAGAAAAGGAATTAAAAAAAGCTAAAGAAATTGGAATTAATCTCGAAGAAATTGTTTTAGGATTTGATGGAATAACTGTAATTACAAATCACGATAATAAGTTAAAAAATCTAGATAAAGCTACACTAGGAAAAGTTTTTTCAGGAGAGATAACTAATTGGAATAAGATAGGAAGAGATGACGCTGAAATAATAGTTCTATCTCGAGATTCATCTTCTGGAACTCATTCTTATTTTAAAAATGCAATTGTTAGAAGTGGAAATAAAAAAAGTGATAAAGAATATGGAAAACAAACTTTATATATGCCTTCAAATCAAGCTATCCTTCAAGAAGTTAAAAATAATAGATATGCTATAGGATATATAGGTATGGGATATATGGAAGATTCTGTAAATGCTTTGTCTGTAGATAATATAGCTCCTAGTTTTAAAAATGTAGCAGATAAAAGTTATCCTATTGCTAGGGAAGTTTACTGGTATGTTGATGCAGATAGAAAAGGAGATGAAGCCAAACTAGTTGAATTTGCGCTTTCACCAAAAGGACAAGCTATTGTAAAAAAAGAAGGATTTGTTCCAGCTAAGTAATCAATCATTGATATCAAATCCTACTGCTTGGTAGGATTTGATAATATAATTCTATTATTTTAAGTTTATAACTGTAAAATTTCGGTTATAAATTTAAAATAATAATTGTAAATAAGGAGAAAAAATAATGAATATAAGAAAAACTAAAGATCTATTTATGAAAAATAGTATTTTGGGAATAGCAGGATTTAATATAATAATTGTATTTTTAATATTCCTTTTTGTCTTTACAAATAGTATGAAATTTTTCATAGATTTTCCAATAAAAAATTTTTTCTTAGGAAGGGAATGGATATCCCTTTCTGATAAATTTGGATTGCTCCCATTATTTATGGGGAGTTTCTGGGTAACCTTAGTAGCACTTGGAATATCTATACCACTTAGTTTAATCACAGCTATATATATAGCTGAATATGCAAAACCAAAAACTAGGGAAGCCCTTAAAATTCTTATAGAAACTATGGCAGCTTTACCCTCAGTAGTCCTAGGATATATTGGATTATACGTTCTTTCAAATCCAATCAAAGATTTTTTTGGGTTAAATACAGGCCTTACGGCACTTACAGGAGGAATATTGTTAGCTTTTATGTCAATTCCTACTATGGTAAGTATCTCTGATGATTCCATCAGAGCATTAGATAGTTCTTATAAAGAAGCTTCTTTAGCTTTGGGAGCAAATAAATTAGAAACAATAATTAAGATAGTCTTTCCTGCAGCTTTTCCAGGTATATTTGCAGGGATTATGTTGGGATTTGGAAGGATTATAGGAGAAACTATGACAGTACTCATGGTAACAGGTAATGCTCCAATCTTAAATGCAGGAATACTTTCACCAGTCAGGACACTTACAGCAACTATTGCTGCTGAGATGGGAGAAGTAGTACAAGGTAGTACTCACTATTATTCTCTTTTTGCAGTAGCCCTTATGTTGTTTGCTATTAGTTTTGCCACAAATACAATAGCTGATCATTTCATCCATAAATCTAGAAAAATGATGGGTAAATAAAATATTTAAAGGAGAAAATAATGAGTATATTAAAAGGAAAAAATGGAAAAATAATTGAAAACTTCATAAAAATAATAGGAATACTTTCTATTATTCCAGTAGTTTTTATCTTAATCTATATAATATTTAAAGGAATACCTTCTATTTCTTGGGAATTTTTAAGCCAATCTCCAAAAAATGGAATGAGAGGTGGAGGGATTTTCCCAGCAATTATAGGAAGTCTCTATCTCACATTAGGAACTATAATTGTATCTGTACCATTTGGAATACTTACTGGAGTTTTTCTAGTAGAATACTCTAAAGATAATTGGATAAAAAGAATTATAAATCTTACAATAGTTAATTTAGCAGGAATACCAAGTATCATCTATGGGCTCTTTGGGATGGCTTTCTTTGTAATATATATGGGCATGGGAGCATCTATTATAGCTGGTTCTTTAACTCTTGGAATAATGTGTCTACCAGTAATTATAACAGCTACTAGAGAATCACTTTTAGCAGTACCAAATCATTTGAGAGAAGGATCTTTAGCATTGGGTGCAACTAAATGGGAAACTATATGGAAAATTATTCTTCCAGCAGGATCACCTGGAATTCTCACAGGAGTTATCTTAAGTATTTCTAGAGCTACTGGAGAAACAGCTCCTATAATGTTTACTGTAGCAGCGTTTTATCTCCCATTTTTACCAGAGAGTATTTGGGATCAAGCTATGACACTTCCCTATCATCTATACGTAATAGCTACCCAAGTACCTAACATGCCAAGAGCTAATATGGATGGAACATTATTTGTTTTAGTATCTATAACAGTAGGATTTAATTTATTAGGAGCATATGTAAGAACAAAATTTAATAAACAAAGATAACTTTCAACTCATTCGAGAAGATAATTTTAATTTAAAAAGGAGAAAAAATGGAAAATAACGAACTTAGATTACAAGTAAAAAACTTTAACTTTTTCTACGGAAAATTTCAAGCGTTAAAGGATATAAATATGGATTTTCATAAGAATAAAGTAACTGCTCTTATTGGTCCATCTGGATGTGGTAAGTCTACATTTTTAAGATCTGTAAATAGGATGAACGATCTTATAGATATATCAAAATATGAAGGTGAAATTAAATTAGATGGAGATAATATTTTTAATAAAAAATATGATATAGTCGAACTCAGAAAAAAAGTTGGAATGGTATTTCAAAAACCTAATCCATTTCCAAAAACTATATATGAAAATATTGTCTATGGTCCAAAACTTCATGGGGAAAAAAATAAAAAAAAATTGGATCAAATAGTTGAAGAAAGTTTAAAGGCAGTCGCTTTATGGGATGAAGTAAAAGATAAACTTCATCAATCTGCTTTAGGACTTTCTGGGGGACAACAACAAAGATTATGTATTGCTAGAGCTATAGCAGTAAAACCAGAAATTCTTTTGATGGATGAACCAACATCAGCTTTAGATCCAATCTCTACAGCAAAAATAGAGGATTTAATAAGAGATCTTGAGAAAGATTATACTATAATTATAGTGACTCACAATATGCAACAAGCAGCAAGAATCTCAACTTATACTGGATTTTTTTTCCAAGGTGTTGTAGAAGAGTTTGATAAAACAGAAAAGATCTTTACTAATCCCAACAATAAAAAAACAGAAGATTATATAACAGGCAAATTTGGTTAAGAATACAAAAAAATAAAAAAAAGGAGGATAAAATGAAAAATCTTCATGAAAGAATAGATGAAATAACACAACAGTTTATTATAATGTCAAAAAATGTAGATAGACTTTTTAAAATAAATTTGGAGATACTTGAAAAGAAAATATTTCTTCAATCACTTTACGGTGAAGCAAAAGTGGTGGAAGATAAAATAAATAGCTACGAGGTAAAAATAAGAGAAAATGCTATTCAAGCTATAGCTAGATTTCAACCAGCTGCTCGAGATTTGAGATCACTCATTACTTTTATAGAGTGTGTAAAGATGTTAGAAAGAATGGGAGATCTCTTAAAAAGTAATCTTACTCTTTTTAAAAAACTTAATAAAAATGATTCTATTTCAAAAGATGAGATCTATATAATAGAAGAGATGGCAAAAAAAGTTAATGATATTTTTGGAATCTATATGGAAGCTTTCATAGAGATGGACGAAAAAAAAATATATACTCTTCTAGCTTGTGATGAAGAGATAGATGAGTTAAGAATAGAAGTAATAAACAAAATAATCAACTTTATGAAGGAAAATCCTAATAATATTGTTGGTGGCAGTATCATCTTACTTTTAAGTAAAAAATTTGAAAGACTTTCAGATAAAATTATGCAACTTGGAAAAAGTCTTATTTACACAGTAAATGGTGCAAATTTAAGAAAACAAGAACTTGAAAATAATTTGAAGTAAGGAGGCAAGTATGGAAGTATTAATTGTAGACAGCGATTTAAAAATACAACAACTTATTGCCTATTCTTTTGAAAAATATGGTTTTAAAGTAAAGATGGCTTTAAACGGATTAGAAGGACTCAAAGTTTTGAAAAAATATAAATCAGATATTGTAATTATAGATATAGAACTTTTAAACATAGATGATAAAAATTTTATAAAAATAATTAGAGATCTTCCTTGTGAATATGGTAATCCTATAATTATAGTCACCTCATTAAAAAGTGAGATTGAAGATATCCTTATTTCTCTTGAAATAGGTGCCAATGATCATATAAAAAAACCTTTAGATCCCAGAGAAATAATTCTTAGAGCCAAAAAACTTTTAAATGGAAATATAATGAAAAATAAACTATATGTTTTTAAAGATATAGTTATTGATGATGAAAGGCACCTTGTCACAGAAAATGGAAAAGAATTAGAACTGTCTAAAAAAGAATATGATCTTCTTTTTTTTCTTTTAAAAAATCAAGAGATAGCTTTATCTAGAAAAGTCATCCTAGATAAAATTTGGAATGTAACTTATCAAAAAGGAGATAGATCTGTAGATACCTATATCTTTAAATTAAGAAAAAAAATAAAAAGTATCTCTCAATCTATCGATACAATCAAGGGTTTAGGTTATAAACTTAAAAAATAGTACTTTCATATACTCTATAAAACTTCCTCTTTCTTTTTTATTTTTCTATAGGTAGATTGAAAAAAAACTACTTATAGTGTATATTTATTAGATAAAAGATAAACTAAACTGGAGGAAATATGAATTATTCTATAAAAAAAGTTTCAATAATTGGATTAGGATCCCTAGGTGTTATGTATGCAGAACATTTATCTAAAAAAATGGATTTTGAAGATCTACGAATTATAGCTGATAAAAATCGAATAGATCGTTATCAAAAAGAGGGAATCTATTGTAATGGTAAAAAATGTGATTTTAATTATAAAGCTCCTGATGTTGTCGTTGAACCTGCTGATTTACTTATTATTGCAGTTAAATACACACACCTTCAAGAAGCTATTGAGGAAATTAAACACCATGTAGGAGATAATACAATTATTTTGTCAGTTTTAAATGGCATTGAAAGTGAAAAAGATATTGCAAAAGTTTATGGAGAACAACACAATGTCTATTGTGTAGCTCAAGGTATGACAGCTTCAAAAATAGGCAATAAGATGGTCTATCAAAATAAAGGTATCTTATGTTTTGGTGGTCTAAACGAAATTAACAACAATGAAAAAGTAAATTGTTTAAAATCATTTTTTGATAAAGTAGAGATGCCCTATGAAATAAATAATCAGATGGGAATAAAATTGTGGAGTAAGTTAATGCTTAATGTTGGAGTAAATCAAACACTAGGATATTTTAACACAACTAACCAAGCTGTACAAAAAGATGGCCCTGAAAAAGATATGATGATCGAAGCGATGAAAGAAGTTCAGATAGTTGCTCAAAAAGAAGGTATTTCTCTAGAAAAAACAGAAATTGATTATTGGTTAAAAGTTATCAATACATTAAATCCTAATGGAATGCCCTCCATGGCACAAGACATAAAAGCAAAGAGGTATAGTGAAGTAGAACTATTTGCAGGAACAATTGTCAGATTGGGAAAAAAATATAATGTTCCTGTTCCTATTAATAATTTATTTTATGATTTTTTTACTAAGTTAGAAAGAAGTTATTAAAATCATAATACTAAAAAAAATAGCTTCTCCAATATGAAAACACAAAATAATTTAAAAGGAATGTTATAATTATGATATACACCATTGTTGAATCTATCTTACCTATATTTTTAGTCATATTTATAGGATGGATAGCTGGGAAAAGAAAAATTGTAGAATTTAAACACAGAAAATCATTAATTAATTTTGTTACTATAATCAGTTTGCCATTATTATTATTTGAAACCACTCTAAAAACTTCCATTGAAAGTTTTACTGATTTTAAAATTTTATCTATAATTTCTTTAGGATTATCTATTGCTTATTATACTTCATATTTTGCATTCAAAATTTTTTTTAAAGTCAACCTAAATAAATTAGCTATTGCTTCTTTGACATCATCTTTTCCAAATGTTACATTTATGGGAATTCCTGTATTATTAAAATTATATGATGAAAGTGTTTTGATCATGATTATTTTAATGACTATTATAGCCAATGTTTTATTGGTTTCTTTTACTGTAATCAATATAGAAAATCATAAAAATAAAAATATTAATCCTATAAAACATCTATTAAAAATTTTCAATACACCAATGATATTAGCTCCTATTCTTGGATTGATTTTTTCTTATTTTAATATTAATTTCCCAGAAGTTTTTCATTCTGCTTTTTCACTTATTGGAAATACAGCACCTGCTGTAGCATTATTTGTTATGGGAATAGGTATTTCTAATTCTAAATTAACTATCTCGAAAGAAATTAGTTTAATGATTTTTATAAAAAATATTATTACTCCTTTGATATTTTTTATTTTATTA
>DDQV01000070.1 GCA_002342785.1 Fusobacteriaceae bacterium UBA2433
TATATGGATAATTATCGGACACATACTTCCAAAAAATATCATGGGGATATTTCCTACTCTGTCTTAGTCCATTTGCGTTGTATTCTATTGGCATATTATATTTTCTACAAGAAGAAAGTATATCCTCAGTTATCTTTTCACAGTGTTCATCCCACTGAGGGTAACTAGCCATAAACACATCTGGATGAGCTAAAAAATCAAATATTTTACTTTCTATTCCTTTTATAACACTGTCTCTATATAGATATAAAGTTTCCTTGTCATGTATATAAAAAGAATCCACAGCTTCTTTATTTTCTTTAATCAAATAATGTTGACCTAATATAAGATAGTCTGTTTTACTTTTTAATTCTAAATAATAATCATGACAATCTTCAAAATATTCACACTCAAAACCTTTCAATAAATTTATCTCTTTAAACACCTCTCTCGCTTGATCTATCTCTTGAAAGTATTTTGAAAGATCTGAATATTTCATCCTATCTTCTGGAAATCTACCATCTTTATAAGGAACATGGCAACTCATTCCTAATTCAGTAATTTTTCTCTTTACAGCAAAACTTACATAATCTTTTATCTCTCCCTCTGCATGGTTACACCTATAGTGATGTGTATGATAATTTGTCTTTTTCAATAGTCTTCACCTTCCTTTATTATGATATAATACTTCTATTTTATAAAAGTGTAAATGAGTCTTTTATATCAATAAATCAAATTAAATTAAATTTATTAAATGATAAATAGGATTATATTAGTATATACTAAGTATACTTTATTTTATTTGATTTTAATCAAATATTTAAAATTTTATTTTGGTAGGAAAAACTTGATTATAAAGAGCTTTTACTAGCTTTTTTATCCTTTAAAATTTGTTTTGTATATGCTATCATATATATATATATAAATATATATAAAAATTTGAATTAAAAATTCTATAAAAAATAAATAATCTGTGGAGATAATGATGAAAAAATTAAACTATCAAAAAATAAAATTTAAATTAAAATATATAGGTATAATATTTATTCCTATAATTATTATTGGTATTTGGATCTTATTTACTATTAAAACTAAAAATAGTGAAGAAAATTTTAAAAAAATTAAAAGTATTGAAAAGATAGAAGTAGAAAAAATACACAACATCTTACTCAGTGACATAATCGGAGTTACTTCAGATTTAATGTATCTATCTCAAAACCCTCAACTAGATAGATATTTAAACGATAAATTAGTAAGTTTAGATACTGTTGAAAATGATTTTTTACTATTTTCAAAAAATAAAAAATTATATGGTCAAATTAGATATCTCAATGAAAAAGGTAAAGAAAAAATTAGAATTAATTACAAAAATAATCAGACTCATGTGGTACCAAAAAATGAGTTACAAGATAAAAGTGATAGATACTACTTTAAAGATAGTGTTATCCTCGAAAAAAATCATGTTTTTTTATCTGATTTTGATCTGAATAAAGAAAATGGAAAGATAGAGGTTCCTCTTAATCCTACTCTAAGGTTTGCAACACCTGTTTTTGATTCAAAGGGAAATAATAAAGGTATTATTATTATTAATTACTTTGGTAAAAAATTATTAAATAATATTAATAAAAAACTTAGGAACGATGGATCATCGTTTTTAATAAATAATTATTCTTATTATTTAAAATCCGACGAAAAAAATAAAGAATGGGGATTCATGTTTAAAGAAAAACAAGATGTTAATTTTAAAAATGAATATCCTAAAATATGGGAACAAACTCAAAATAATGATTTTGGAAAAGTCTTTAAAAATAATATCTTATTTACTTATAGTAAGATCTATCCAAATATAAAGAGTGACAAAAACTATTATTGGATTATCTTTACAAAGTCAGACCTTTCAAAATATGAATATGAAAATAATATTGATTTTTTTCAAAGAGTATTACTCTTAACAGCAATTGCTTTACTATTATCTGTTATGTATTCAAATTCTAAATACAGTGAATATGAACATTCTAGAATATTAACAGAAAAAAATAAAGAACTATTCCATAATTCAACTATTGATAAATTGACTGATATTTATAATAGAAATCATCTTATAGTTTTATTTGAAAAAGAATTTTCAAAATCATTGAGACATAACCTTGATTTAATTTGTTTGATTATTGATTTAGATAGCTTTAAAATGGTAAATGATACTTATGGACATCTAACTGGGGACTATGTCTTAAAAACTGTAGCTAAACTGGTAAAAGAAAATATCAGAAATGAAGATATTTTTGGTAGATATGGTGGAGATGAGTTCTTTTTAATCCTCCCACAGACAAGCTTAGATGATGGAAAAAAAGTAGCGGAAAAAATTAAAAATAGAATAAAAGAATATACATTCCAAGCTAAAGACATAACTTTTAATGTAAGTTTTAGTGTAGGAATTTCAAAATTAGATCCTTCCATGAAAACCATCGATGATCTCATTGAAAAAGCTGATGTATCATTATATGAATCTAAAGAAAGAAGAAAAAAATTATTGTTATTAAAAAAATCATAAAAAAAGGAGCTTAAAAGCTCTTTTTTTTATAGTTTTTTATTGTTACTATTAAAATATTTTTCTTTTGATCTACTTTATCTATTATGGACTTGATCTCCATCTTTTTGATAGAAATATTTCCTATATCCTTAATCATTGTATCTTTTTCTACAAATTGGATTAATATTTTCTTTTTTTTATAATAAAATCCTAACTCTATTTAAGATTATAAAATTCTAAATTACATGAACTCATTGAAAAATTAGATATATCACTATATAAATCTAAAAAAATCTAAAAAAGATAAATTTAACTTGAATTTAAGTTATATAGATGGTATAGTCTATTAGTAAAAAAAATATATATTGGCAAACCTTGAGAAATCTTGGGACGCAAAACTATAGGGCCTGTAAAATGGTAGCCAGCTGCCAGAGTGAGTATTCACTTCTGTTTTTGAGCTAAATTTTTATGTATGGTTTCCTATGGAGACCATACTTTTTTTTTGTAACAATCTCTATAAAAATAAAAAACCTTAAAGGAGGAGTTAAATATGAAGCGATACTTTAAATTAATTACTATAATAGTATTTACTATTACCACTTTAAATAGTTACTCTGCATTTATGGTAACCCAGACAAGTTTTGGAGTAGATCTTGCTAGACCTGTAACAGAAGATACCACTCTTATAAATCAAAGTGATAAAACTGTTAGGGTAAGAGTAGATTTTGAAAAACCAAATTGGATAAAAGATGAATATTATTTGGGAGATCAACTAGTAGCCTATCCAAAAATAGTTGTAATCCCACCAAAAGGAAAGATCGAGGTAAAGATAGCTCCTAGAATAAAAAAAGATCTAAAAGATGGAGAATATGTAGCATTTTTAATGTTTAAAGAGATGCCTGCTAGAAATACCAACAATCAAGTGACTATGCTTATGAATATAGGAGTTCCATACTATGGAAGAAAAGGAAAACTTTTAACTGGAATAGAGTTTAAAGATCTTAAGATTGAAAAAAATGAAGAGGGTTATGAACTTTTAGGAACTGGTAAAAACATTGGAAACTTTTCTTATAATGTCAACGTAGGAGTTAAACTTTATAAAAATAAAAAGTTAATATCTGAGGAAACATTTAAACAAGGATTTCATAGAGATCAGTTAGTGAAGTTAAAAAAATCTATTTCACTGAATGAAAAAGCAGATTATGCAGAAGTGATCTTTGAAAATGAAAAGGTTAATTTTTCTAAAGGATTCACCTTTGAACTATAGGAGGTCAATCATGAATAAAATAATTATCGTTCTATTTATTCTTTCGACACTTTCATTTGCAGAGGAAGGATCATTCTATGTAAGTGGTGAAGCTATAAAGGCAATTTCTTTAACACTAGGAGTAAGCTCCATAGATTTTGGAGATGTATATACTGATACAGATGTAGATCCAGTTCTTGTAGATTTTTCTGTAAATGCAGAAGCAAACTATTATTATGATGTAGAAATAACCAACGATGATAGTAGCGGAGTAGTTCAAGTTTCAAAAACTTCTAGCGGTGGATATACAGATGGAAAATTAACTTATTCAAAATTAATAGCCACAGGAAATGATGATTCACAGGAATTTTATGTAGACTTAGACACAGAAAATATGACTGATGATCTGTCTGCTACCATAACTGTTACAGTGGCATATAGTGAAATTCCGAGTTCATAATTATTATAGTAAAGGATCTTTTAAATCATGTAATAAAACATTTATATATATTAATAAATAAAACGGAGGTAAGAAAATGAAAAAATTTTTATTAGTAGGATTAATCTTAGCATTATCGGCAACAGCAATGGCAACAAATACTTCTGTAACATTAGATACAGCAGTAACAGATACATTAACAGTCAGTGCTAAGTATGTAACACCAATTACTGTTACTCTAGATACAACAGCAATCGATTTTGGAGATGTTTACACTGATTCGATTATTTCGACTGAAACAGTTGTGGCTACAGTAACAGGTGAAGAAGGTGAAACATTCACTTATTCAGTTACATCTAGTGGTTCATTAACTTTATTGACAGGAGATATTACAGGTACAACTATTGCTTTCGATGATACAACAACAAAAGACCTTACTTTCAATGTTGGTTTAGATACAGCTAATGTTACATCTGCTGATGTATCTGAAACTGTTACAGTTTCTGTTAATTATGATGCTATTGCTGATACAGTTGTTACAACTCCAGAAGCATAATAAATATTTAGAATAGCTATGCGGCCTTTTGGCCGCATCCCTATTTTAAAAGGGGATGAAAAGATGAAAAAATTTTTATTTATTTTACTGTTTATATATTCGACGTCGGTTTTTTCTTTGGAGATACAAAGTGTAAAAAATGCAGACCTAAAAAAATTATTTATCTATGATGGAAGTAGAGATACAGTTGCCCCTGAAGATGGAATAATTATTTATGTAAAGGGTGAAGCAAATAAAAAAGTTAGTTTCAAACTTAAAGAAAGTAGATCTATCTATCTTACTACAGGAGCAAGGATTGAAAATCTCAAAGCTAAAAATTCTATAATTATTTTAGATAAATTTGGTGAGGGACAGTTTGAGATAGGTTTTTCTCTAGTAGGAGAAAAAAAAGTCAGCGGAAAATACAAAACACAAATCAAATACGATATAGATTATGTAGATTAAAAAGATTAAGAAGAAGGAGGCTATGATCATGTTGAGAAGAACCATATTAATTCTCATAGGCAGTCTCCTTTTTTTTAATGTAACTTTTTCTAATACCCAGGATAAAAATGATAAATATTTTGAAAACATGATAACCATCAAGGTAGGAAGATATTTAAAGCAAGAATTCTATGAAGTGATGAGTGATTATGACGGAAATATTTATATAGATATCAAAGATTTTTTAGAACTCACAGAACTAAATGAGTATACAAAATTTTCTATAGAGGATGGAAAAATAAATCTAACGATGGATAAAACTCTTTTTCCTAATAAAATAGAGAGACATATAACAAAAGAAATAAAAAAATTAAATAGTATAGAGATAGATGAAAAACTTTATATCAAAAAAGAAAATCTTGGGGATCTTTTTCCTCTAAAAAAAATAGAATGGATTGAAGAAAAATATACACTAGAAATATCCCCAGATTTTAACCTACCTTTGGATTATAGAATAAATTCTGATAGGAGAAAAAAAAGTGTAGAAGAAAATAAGAATGAAAAAAAAGAATCAAAAGAGATAGATCTGTTTATGAAAGAAAATAGAAAAATAATCGACTTAGGAATGCTTAGAGTAAGATATGATATAGATGATATCGGTGATTTCTCGAAAGAGGGAGAGGATAAAGACAAGGGAGATATTGAGGTTGAATATAGCTCACAGCTTCTCTACGGAGATTTTAATCTGAGACAAAATCTCTATTCTACTGGAGAATTAGAAGATATTAGTCTAAAATATCCATATTTAATTAAAAATAAGACTGTGACTATTGGAGATAATTATATACAGGGAAATGATATTTTGGGATACGACAGTAAGATTAGAGGAATATCAATAAGTGATAATAGCTACAATGTTAAACGTTCTGGAAGAGAGATCACTATTAATGGGGAAGCTCCTAAGAATTCAACAGTTGAAATTTACCAAAATGGAAAGATTGCCGACTATCAAAATATAGATGGAAAAAACTATGAGTTTACTCTAGAGATGAGAACTCAAAATGATGAATTCAAGATAAAAATCTATGATAGAAATGGTGTATTTATAGATGAAAGAAATTTAAATATCATGCAAGGAAGTGACTTTCTCACAAAAGGGGACTGGGATTATAATTTTTTCTACGGAGAAAATCCAAATGGAGAAAACAAAGACTATGATGATCTAAAATATAATATTTCCTATGGATTCACAAATAATCTGACCTATTCTTTGGACTACTATGATACAAAAAATGAAGAAAAACTCTATAAATATTTAAAACATAGAACAGGATATAGATTTTCAAATTTACCGATTCCTTTAATGACCAATCTTTCATTCTACGATTCTCTTGAAGATGAGAGTAAAGGATATATAGCCGAGATAAAAACTGAAATCTTTTCTCAAAATTTATATTATACCTATGAACATTATACAGATATTTTGGCTAGTGATGAGGGAAAAGATTACTATCATGAATTTGAAATAAGTGGAGATTATAAAAAATCCGATTATTTTTTCAGATTTTCAAATAAAAATTATTTAGGAAATATAGTAGAAGATTATGATATAGGATTGAGCTATGACATTACAAAAAGTCTTAGAGTAGATCTGGATCTGGGAAAGACTATAAAAAAATATGATGAAACAGAATCTAACTATACTGGAAATATAGGTTTTGACTATGGACGAAATGATTTTACCTATAGCTTAGATGCAGGGTATGATGAGGGAAGAACTTCTATATGGAAGTATACAGGAAGTATAAGAAAAAGAAGTAATGAAGATAGAAAATATTCATATAATATAGATGTCAAATATAATGAAAATGATAATTTTACCTTTGGATTCGGATTCAATTATAAATTTAATGATTTCTTTAAGATGGATTATGACTATGATAGCGAAAGAACCGATATGAATAAGATAGGAGCTAGTTTTGAAAAAGTTGTAAATCTAAAAAATCCCCTTACACCAAATACTGCCAAAGATCCTGACAAAGGTTACATAGATGGGATTATATTTATAGATACAAATGGAAATGGAAAAAAAGATGCCGACGAACATCCTCTTTCAGGAGTGGGAGCAGGGATTGGAAGTAACAAAGTAAAAACAGATAAAGACGGAGTATTTCATCTTACCAATGTATCTCCCTATAGAAAAAATAAGATGATCTATGACTATTCTGGTACTATTATAGATCCCACACTGAGAGCAAATAATTTTCAAGAGATACAGATCATTCCTGCATCGGGTAGAAATGTAAATGTAGGGCTTGTTCCACTGTCTATAATAATGGGATCCATCTATCTTCCAAATATAGATAACAAAATAAAAAATAAATTTTTCAGTTATGTGGAAATAATCATAGAAAAAGATGGAAAATATTATGACAGTATAAGACCTGAATACGACGGCTTCTTCGTTATACAAGATTTAAAACCTGGAAAGTACTCCCTTAAAATAAATTATCTTGGAAGTGAAAAGATAATCCTTAAAAAGGATCTCCTTAATGTTGTTGTAAAAGGTGGAGAGACAGGAGATTTTTATGATGAAATTAATTTTAAAGTCCTTGAAATTAAGAAGGTGCTCCCAAAATTAGTTCAAGTATCCAGATAAAATATATTTAGCATTAGATGTCAGTATATTATCTATTACCTTTCAAAAAAATGCATATAACAAATTAAAAACAAAGGAGAACCTCATGAATCTCAAATTAAAACCATCTTTTAAGATTGTCCTAACTTATATATTGTTTGGATTTTTCTGGATAATATTTTCTGATAAAATAATCGATTTAATAGCTGATAATAAACACCTTTATACGATACTTCAAACATATAAAGGATTATTTTTTATATTATTCACATCAATTTTATTATTTAGAATAACTGAAAGACATTTGGAAAAAGAAAAAATAATGATTGTAAAAGAAAAATTAAAGTTAGATCAAATAAATAATAATATAAATGATTTATTTGATCTATCTATAAAGATGTTGAGTCCAATTGAATATAATGATGAATATTTTATAAAAAAATATTCATCATTGCATTTACTATCGCAGGTTTAAATGATTCAGGGAGTGCATATATTGTTTCTGCTATTGACATACAAAAAATAAAGGTCTAATATAGGGACTATCCAAAAAAGTCT
>DDQV01000130.1 GCA_002342785.1 Fusobacteriaceae bacterium UBA2433
TTCTATTTTATAATATAATCTTTAATCTTAAATAAAATTAATTAATTAATCTTCGATATTATATTCTTTTTGACCCATTTCATAAAGATCATTACCATAGATATCATTTATAACGATAGCAGGAAAATCGATTACTTCCATTCTTCTGATAGCTTCAGATCCTAAATCATCATATGCAATAACTTCAGCTTTTTGAATAGATTTTGCGATTAAAGCTGCTGCTCCACCAACTGCAGCAAAATATACTGCTTTATGTTTCATTATGTATTCTTTAACTTCATCACTTCTAGCACCTTTTCCAATCATTCCTTTTAATCCAACTTCAATTAATTTTGGTGCAAATGAATCCATTCTATAAGATGTTGTAGGTCCTGCACTTCCAATTGCATTTCCTGGTTTTGCAGGAGTTGGTCCTACATAGTAAATTACTTGACCCTTTGGATCAAATGGTAATTCCTTTCCTTCTTCTAATAATTTAACTAATCTAGCATGGGCTGCATCTCTTGCTGTATATATTACTCCAGAAATTTTTACAGTATCTCCCGCTTTTAATTTTTCTATATCACTATCTTTTAATGGTGTTGTTAATTTCATTTTATAACCTCCGCAATATTAAATTCTAATTTTTTATTGGATATAATACCATACTATTTTTTCGACTTTTTATAAGATTATCTCTTTATGTCTAGCAGCATGACAATTTAAGTTAATTGCAACAGGTAGTGATGCAATATGACAAGGATAAGTTTCTATTTTTACAGAGAATGCAGTATTTCTTCCTCCTAATCCCATTGGTCCTACTCCAGTTTTGTTTATTAATTCTAATAATTCATCTTCTAATTTAGCGTTGATAGGGTTTGAACTACTATCATTTACATCTCTCATTAAAGATTCTTTAGCTAATAGTGCAGCTTTTTCAAATGAACCACCAATTCCTACACCTACAATAATTGGAGGACATGGATTTCCACCGGCTTTTTTAATTGTTTCTACAACAAAATCTTTGATTCCTTGAATCCCATCAGCTGGTTTTAACATTCTGATAGCACTCATATTTTCACTTCCGCCACCTTTTGGAGCTACGATGATTTTAACTTTGTCACTTCCAGGAACTAATTTAGTATGGATAATTCCAGGAGTATTATCTTTTGTGTTTACTCTATCAAGTGGATCTTTTACAACAGATTTTCTTAAATATCCTTTTTCATAACCTCTTCTAATTCCTTCGTTTACAGCTTCATAGATATCTCCATCAATATAAACTTCCGTACCTATTTCTAAAAATACTACTACTATTCCAGTATCTTGACACATAGGAACTTGATTTTCTTGGGCAATTTCATGGTTAGATACGATTTGATTTAATATATTTTTTCCTACAGGTGAAGCTTCAGTTTCGGACATTTTTTTTAAATTATCTAAAACGTCTTTTCCTAAATAAAAATTGGCATCCATACACATCTTTTCTACAGCATTAGTTACGTTGTTAAGATCTAAATTTTTCATAAAACCACCTCTCAAATTAATTATTACAATATTATTTTAATTGTTTTATATCATTTTCCAATATTTTTCATCATCATTGAAACAGAATTCATCTTAATAGTACACCATTTAAAATGATTTTTCAATCAACTTAGTGACAGTTTATAAATATATATATATTAAACAGAAGCAATAACTTATATATATAGTTTTCTTAAATAATATTGTGAATAGATTAAAAATAAAGTATAATAAACTAAGGATATTTATGTAGGAGGGGATGATTTGGAAATTTTTGAAAAGATAAAAAAAAATAATTATGTACTTTGGCTAGGTGACAATATAAATAAAAAATTAAACATTCCTACAAAAAATGAGCTTGCCTTAAAAATATATGGGGAACTCAGTGAGGATATCAAGGAAATAGTTCAAAATAAAGAAAGTCTAATAGAGGTATCTCAAGCATTTTTAGATAGTCTTAGTGGAAATATGATGAATTTAATTACTCTTCTAGAAGAAGAGTTAGAATTAAAAGAAAGATATAATCCTTATTCCTATCTTTCTAATATAGTTACAATAGATACTGTTATTACTCATGATCACTCTAAGGTCTTGGAATCTATATGGGAAGATGGTGTAGTTCATAATATTTTTTGTGAAAAAAAAGTTGAAAAAGATAATGTGAATTTATTTAAAATTTTAGGAGACTATGAACATATAGAAAAAATTATATTAACTTCTCAAAAGATGAGAAGGGTAAAACAATTAAAGTTGTATAATCCTTTTTGGGAAAAATTAGGTAAAGAAATAGAGAATAAAAACTTGATTTTAATGGGAGTAAATTTAGATGAGGATACAAAAGATCTTCTTACTTTGGTATTTTCTAAAATAAATATGTTAAATGTAGATAAATATTTTGTAAATTCTAATTCTATATCTATGGAAGATGAATCGTGGTTGATCGCAAATAACTTTGAATTTATCTATGAGGATGATCTAGACTTTATAAAAAAAATGGCTTTACATTTTAATAATGAATATATAGATATTTTTGAAGAAAATATTAAGATAGATATAGATATAACCGAGGAGATCGATAATGAAAAGATAACTGAAGAGAATCTACTAGAATCTATAGAAATATCAGAAGAAATAGAAAAAGCAAAAACAGAAGAGATATCAGAAAAAGTAGAAGAAATAAAAGTAGAAGAGATATTAGAAGAGATCTCAGAAAAAATAGAAAAAGCAAAAACAGAAGAAAAAATACTACCTGATGAGAAACAATTAAAAATATTTCATCAAGAAGAGAGTTTAGTAGTTGAGAAAAAGAAAGAAATTTTAGATATTAACGAAGATCCTATAGAAGAAAAAGAAATAATAATAGAAGAAAATCTTCAAGATAAAGAAAAAAAATATATTGTAGAAAATTTAAATATCTTGCTAGAATTAGATAAAAGAACACTTAAAGGAAAGATAATCGAAACAGAAGTTAAAGATAGAAAAAAAAGATTAACAGAGTTTAGAGAAGAGAGATATCCCTCTTATAAATTTGATGATTTCTCTGAAATTGATCACTATAAAGCATTAGATATAAAGATTCCTTTTGAATATAATGGATTTCCTCAAATGAAATTAGAGAAAAAAATATTTTCAGGGAAGATAAATATAAGGTGTAATGATCAAACAATTTATAATGTTGCTGTTAGATCTTATATGTCTGGAAAATATCAAGTTGTAGATTTTAAAAATTATGATTTTTATTTGAAACTTTTATTAGAAAATGATAATGTTGTAAAATTTTCCTATAAAATTTCTGAAAATACAGTTAATATAAAGGGTAGAAATATATATATATTCTTTAAAAATTTGTTTGATGGATTTGAGTTAAATTTTAAAAATAAAAAAATTAGTGGAAGTTTTAAGATTATATCCAATGATGATGTAGAAAAATTAGATATAATTCTTGGTATAATAGATAAATATCTATCTATTAAAAAACAAATAAAAATTAACGATATCACTTTAAAAGAACTTTTAAAAAATACTAGAAGTTTAGATGTTTTATTTAGTTATTATAATAATACTCCTAAGATAACAAATGGAAATGTTACTATTAGAACTAATTTTGTAGGAGAACTAGGAAGTGTAGAAAAACTTTTACTAAGTTATCCTGTCAGTATAAATTTTTTAGGATTTGTAAGATCATTTATAGAATCCACAGAGATTGAAATAAATAGATCAAATATTAATTATTCAAAGGATCAATTAGAGATCCAAGCTTTTAATGTTGTTCAAAATATAAGATATAAAGAGATGATAGATTAAAAAATAAAGGGGAGTGGTCAAAATGACCATTCCCCTCTTAAAATTAATATTTATAAAAATAACTTCCGCCTATAAATTCTTTTAGTAAAGAGTTATCTGGAACTAATTCCTTGTCTATCTCCCTGAAATAACTTAAGAATTTTATGAGTCTTATAGCTTCTTCATAATGTTGGCTTGAGAAATCAATTTTTTTTAATTCCTTTGTGGCATATCTTTTTAATATTCCTAATTCATATATTAAGTTGGAATTAAATATAGCGTTAGCTTCCTCTTGGTATGGAAAAATATTTTTTTCCTCTCCTTTTCGTATGGACTCCCACATATCTAAAGTACCATTTGCAGAGGTTCCACGGGATAGTGAATCTCTAACTATTCTTCTTAGTTTTCTAACTTCACTAGTTGGAATTCTGTTGTGATCATCGATATTTAATGCAGTTAAACAACTTATATAGATTTTAAATTTATGTTTTTTATCGATATAACTAGTTAATTTTTCATTTAGACCATGGATCCCTTCAATTAAAAGAAGACCATTTTCAGAAAGTTTAGTCTTAATTCCTTTAGTTTCTCTTTGTCCTGTATGAAAATTATATATAGGAACTTCTACTTCTTTTCCTTCAGTTAACTTAACTAGATGTTCGTTTAATAAATTTAAATCTAAACCATCTATGGATTCAAAATCTTTTTCTCCATTTTCATCTAAGGGAATATATATTCTACCTTTATAATAATTATCTAAAGATATTACTACTGGTTTTATTCCATTAGCTCTTAATTGGATTGCTAGTCTTTTAGTAAATGTAGTTTTTCCTGAAGAGGAAGGTCCTGCTACTGTAACTAATTTAATATCTTTACACTCTGTTATCTCATCTGCTATATATGCCATTTTTTTTTCGTGTAATGCTTCGTTAACTCTTATTAATTCTCCAATATCATCCTCTAAAATAATTTTATTTAAGGCTCCTACATCTGGAATATCAAGGATCTGTCCCCATCTTTCACTCTCATAAAATATTTTTGCTAATTTAGGATGATTTACAGTTTTAGGAAGGAAATATATTCCTTTTTTCATGGGAGCTTTTAAAATTACCTCATTTCTATCTTCATATTTTATAATATCAAATAAGGTTATATAACCAGTACTAGGAAATAATCCATTATGAAAAAAATCATAAAAACCATCTATCTCATATAGACTTATATCATGGTCAGGAGAGTACTCAACTAATCTAGCTACATCATCCCTATGGTCAAAACATGAACTTTTAATAAATTTACAACTTTTCATATCTTGTTTTTTTATAGGAATATCTAATTGTATTATTTCATTCATCTTTTCTTTTATTAATTGGACTTCCTCTTCTTTGAGCTCCTTATCTTTGATCACTTCTGCTAAAACTCCATTGTTTAAAGAATAAAGTATCTTTACTTTTGAATCTGGAAATAGATCATTTGTAGCTTTAATAAATATAAATTTTAGTGTTGAAAAATATTTCAATTCCATAATTTTTCCTCCTTTAGTATAAGTTATTTTGTTTTTTAGGTAAGGTTGATCTAATATTCTCTAAAAATTTATCCAATTGTTTTTGTTCTACCTTTTTATATCCAAGGATATCTAAACTATGTTTTTTACAAGTTATATTCAGTGGAAACTCTGGACCCTTTTCTCCATCTATATCTGTACGAACATCTTCAGCACAATCTATCCTTATGTTGTTAGTTTTAAAATAATTTATCCCTTCGTCACTATATTCTAAATGATTCCTAATTAAAAAATTTAAAAATGATTTAGCTGTATAAACTAGATCTGCTTTTACTATTATTACATCTAACATTCCGTCATCTAATTCTGCTTTATATGCAATATTAATATTTCCTGCTGTCTTTCCATTAAAAATAAATACTAAAAAAGCATCTCCTATATAAAAATGTCCCTTTCCTTCTACATAGATCTTCAATTTTTTAAATTTTGGAAGTTCCTTGATTCCATTGATATAATAAGCGAGTTTTCCCATGGTATTTTTAAGATTTGTAGGAGTATTTTGAGATAGTTCTATAAATAATCCAAAACTTAAAACATTTATAAAAAACTTACCATTAACATATCCGAGATCTATCTTTTTAGGTTTAGAAGTTATTATCTGTTCACATGCTTCCTTTATATTACTAGGAATACCTATACATTTAGCAAAATCGTTGGCTGTACCTATAGGTAAGATACCAACAGGTAGATCTATTTTTTTTTGTTTCATCATATTGATACTATCACTTACAGATCCATCTCCACCAGCTAGGAGAAGGTGATCCCATCCTTCATCATCTAGATCTAAAAAAGCATCTTCTAAAGAAGCTTCATAAGAGATTCTAAATGGAATTAATTGATAGCCGTATTTTTGATATATACTTATTATTGTATCTATCTCATTTATTATCTTGTTGTTCCCTGAGAAAGGATTATAGATTAACTTTACTTTCTTCATCTTATCACCTCTGCACTTAATGTTTACAAGTTTTTTTATTGTGTAGTTCTATTATACTACAAAAGATGGAAAAAAATAATAATACCTTAACTCTAGATAAAAAAATTTTAAAAAAATAAAGTTGCTTCTAGAAGCAACTTTATAAATTTATTTTGATTTTATTCTTGGTATAATCCGTGAAGAACTTCAGGACCTTCTTTTGATCTTATAAAATGTCCAGCTTTCATAGATGTTTTCATATCTCCAATAAGGATAGCTCCTACTATAATATTATTTTTTACAAAGAATTTTCTATAGATCCCATCTTTATTATATCTATATATAACTGCACCATCTTCATCGATAGATCCTCCTGAAAATAAGGAGATTCCAGTAACTTTAAGACGTACCTCTGGTAGAGTTGGATTATATTTTTTTATTATAGTGCCAGTCATATTTTCTCCTGCTATCTCTCCTTGTTCTTTAGATGGAGCCCAGAGTCCATATAGATTTCCCTTGTATTCAACAGCATCTCCAGCAGCATAGATATCTTCTATATTAGTTTTCATATATTCATCGACAATAATTCCTCTGTTAAAATTAATTTTAGCACTCTCACATAGTTCTAATCTTGGAATAATTCCAGCAGAGAGGACAATACTTTCTGTATCAAAAATAGTTCCATCTTCAAACTCTATTCCTTTTACATTTTTGTCACCTAAAATTCTTTTAATATTTTTTCCAAAAATAAATTTTATCTTCTTTTCTTCCAATGCTTTTTGTAATATTTTAGATCCTTCCATATCTAATTGTCTATGAAGTAATCTGTCAGCAGATTCTATAACTGTCACATCTTTTCCTAAGTTAACCAAGGAGTTAGCAGCTTCGATTCCTAAGACACCTCCACCTAACACAACAACATTTTTACATATCTCTACGTGATCTATTATCTCATCAGAATCACTGGCTCCTCGAAATTTAAGTATCCCTTTTTTTTCCATTCCTTCAATATTTGGATAACGAGGTCTAGCTCCTGTGGCTAAGAGTAATTTATCGTATTCCATGAGAGTTCCATCTTCAAATTTTACTTTTTTATCCTTACTATCTATTTTTATAGCTCCCTTATTTAAAATTATTTTTATATTTCTCTCTTCATAATATTTTTCGTCATGAGCTATTAATTTTTCTATAGGAATTTTTTTTGCAAGATATTCTATCAACCTTATTCGATAATAAAAAGGCATAGGCGATTTAGTTACGATAGTAATTTCTCCTGTTTCATCATGTTTTCTAGCAGAAATTGCAGCAGAGATTCCGGCAATTCCATTTCCAAGTATAAGATATTTCATAAGTTACTCCTTTTAAAATTTTTATTAAAATAGTTGTTAAGTAATAGGCTAAATTGAATCTTTTTATATTTCTAAGACAGACGTATCCTGAAAATTTTCTACCACATCGTATCTTTCAATATCTACACAGATAAAAACTGTGTTTGAAGCATAAAGAAACTCTTTCATATGGGGGTGTTTTAGGAGATAAAGTTCTTTAATTTTTGTAGAATTTTCTTCTAAATATTCAATAGCATTTCCTGTTATAGTTATACCAACAGCATCTTCTGTGTCGTTATAGGAATTTTTACTATTATGAATATGAAAAGATATTTTTTTGTTGATTGTAAGATTTTTAAATTTTTTTGTATCTTTAGGAGTTGGGAAAAAAATTTTTTTTAGATCATCTTGTAAAACGAAAGCTATTAAATTTGTATATGGAAGATCATTTACAGATGTGGCAAGAACTCCAAAAAGTTCCTCGGAGGTTATATTTCGGATAGTATTTTTTAATGTATTTATCTTATTCATAGTCACTGCCCCTTAAATTTAATTGTTATATTTTTATTTTAAAAATCTTTTTTAATATACTCAATAAAAATATTTTTCCTTTGAAATACTTTATTTTTTTTATAAATTAGTAAATTTAGAAGAAATTGATATTGTATAAAATATCTTTGTCACAGATTAGGCAGATAGAGGCAGATTTTAACAAAAAAAAAGATAAAACTTTGGACACAGAGGACACAAAGAAATAAAGAGTTATATAGAGGAAAAACAAATAAATCTTAGTCACGAATTACATAAATTACACAGAAAAAGATAAAAAACTTAGCCACGAATAATCACCAATCTTCACGAATGAGAAAAAAAGTTACACAAAGATTCAGCACAAAGAAAAAACAAAAGAACTAGTCACAGATTATGCAGATTACACAGAAAAAGCAGAAAACTTCTGTGCTCTAGCAGTAAGATCTTTTAAATTAGTGTAGATCGGTGGCAAAAAGAAGTTTTAGATTTTGGGTTTTAAAATCTGAGAAGATCTGAGAAATCTGCGAAAAAAAATAAAAAGGCTTAGTCACAAATTACACGAATTAACACGAAAAAAACCTATTTTTAAAATACTAAAATTTAGTCTAAATCACAGTAATTTCACTCTGATTTTGGGGTAAAATAAGGCTACTGAGTGACCCCTTAAGGCTATTTCTGATACCACTAAGGCTACTTTTTAACATTTTTGATTTTTAGCCTCTCAATCCTAATAGTACCAATGGTTTGAAGGCTTTATTCTAGGGGGTAGATTTCTCCACAACATATAAATACAAGGGGAAGTTTTTAGAGATGCCTTAGAAGGCAAATAAGAGAAGATTTAGTAAATTTAAAAGAATTTGATATTCTATAAAACATTTTTGTCACAGATTATACAGATAGAGGGAGATTTTAACCAAGAAAAAAGATAAAACCTAGTCACAAATTACACAGAAAAAGATAAAAAAACTTAGCCACGAATAATCACCAATCTTCACGAATGAGAAAAAAAGTTACACAAAGATTCAGCACAAAGAAAAAACAAAAGAACTAGTTACAGATTATGCAGATTACACAGAAAAAGCAGAAAACTTCTGTGCTCTAGCAGTAAGATCTTTTAAATTAGTGTAGATCGGTGGCAAAAAGAAGTTTTAGATTTTGGGTTTTAAAATCTGAGAAGATCTGAGAAATCTGCGAAAAAAAAAATAAAAAGGCTTAGTCATAAATTACACAAATTTACACAAAAAATTTTTTTTATAAAAAAAGAGTTCCCTAAGAAAATATTTTCTTAGAGAACTTTTTTTTTTCTTATTCGAAATATCTAACTACATTATATTTTACTAAATTATTATCATCTAGTCTATCTTTTCCTTGACCAGTTTTAATAATTTCAAAATTACATCTTTCTTTTAGATTACTATGTTCCATAAGTTTTACAGGATTTTTAATCTCTGGGATTCTATCGACTTCAGTAGCATAGATATTAGTTACTAGATCAAATAAATTTTTATCTTTTAAAAAGTGAGAATAAAGCATTGCTCCTCCAATGATAGAAATATTAGCAACTTTACTCTCCTCTTTTATATAATCTTCTAGTTTATCTAAACTTATGAATGTTAAATTTTCAATATATTTTTTACCTAAAATTTCTTTGGCATCTTCAAAAGTTTTTATTTTATTTGAAACTATTACATGTTTTCTTTTTGGCAATCCACCAGTAGGTAAAGATTCAAAAGTTTTTCTTCCCATTATCATAGTAGTTTCAGTAGTCATCTTTTTAAAAAATTGAAGGTCTTCACTGATACTAAAAACTAAATTATTTGTATCTCTATCTCCTACTATATTTTCTTTAAAGGATATAGAATATATCATATTAACCATAAATTTTCCTCCTATATAGCTATTTCAATCTTATTTGATTTAGATTTTGGATTATATCCTACTAGTTCAAAATCATCAATGGTAAAGTCAAAGAAATTTTCAATTTTATTTTTAATAATTAATTTTGGTAACTCGGATTCTGTATCAAATTCTTCTCCAACAGCAATCATTTCTTTTACAGAATCTATATGTCGATCATAGATATGGTGATTTACAGTTAGATGAACAAACTCTCCTACTTCTAAATCTGCAATATGAGCCATCATATATATTAATGTAGCATATTGAATCTCATTATATCCCCCAGGTCCAGAAGCTGCTAAAAAATCTCCTGAACGTTGATCTAAAACTGCATTTAGTTTTCCACTTATTACAGAAAAAGTAATAGTATGGGCACAAGGAACTAATCCCATATCTTTCATATCTTCATTGTTCCAGATAGTTACTACCATCCTTCTATCTCCAGGTTTATTTTTTAATAGATAGATTACTCTCTCTACTTGGGTCATATTTCCCTCGGGGAAATCTATTTTTTTTCCTAATTGATATCCATAGGCTTTACCGATACTTCCATTTTCATCTGCCCAAGAGTCCCATATTTTTAACGGAAGATCTTTGATATTGTTAGAATTTTTTACCCATATCCATATTAATTCTTGGATAGCTCCCTTCCAATATTGACGTCTTAAAGTAGTTATTGGTAATCCTTTAGATAGATCATATCTTGTAATTGATCCAAATTTTGCCACTGTATTCGCAGTTGTTCCATCAGCCCATACTGGTCTTACACCATCTAATCCATCATTGGTAGCACCAGCTAATATATCTTTTGCTTCTTGTATAAATAATTTATCTGAATAGTTCATCTTGTATCCTCCTAAATTTGTATACTTTATTTTTATTTTATTATAGTTTATTTAATTGAAGATAAACTATAAATTTTTACTAGGATCATCTAAGCTATCTTGTAATAAAGAAAAATATCTTCCCACATGAAGACCATCCATCATTGAGTGATTTACTTGAACTGAAACTGGTAATTTTAATTTTCCATTCTCTTCAAAATATTTTCCCCAAGCTATCCTCGGTATTGAATCAACAGAAGATAAGTTAATAGGATGTGTTACACTTGTAAATGAAACCCAAGGAATACTTGTTATAAATATACGGTCATCTCTATTTGGTTCATCTTCTATATCAACTTTTCCATTTAATAGTTCTATATTTTCTTCGACTCTCTTTAAAAAACATGAAAAATCATCTGTATAATCTACATTACAAAAACTAAATACCTCTGACTGAGTTAAAAATGTAAAAGATGGATGGATAAAATCATATTGTGCTACCTTGTCACCCTCCATCCTATATTTAAATTCTGTTATATTATTTGCTATTTTAGAAGTAAAAAATACCATCGCTTTAAAAAAAGATATATCTTTCTCCTTGATATAGGAATACATCTTAGTTATATCTACATTGGCACAGATACTAAAGTGAGGATAGTCCATCTGTTTAAAAAGTTTATATTGATCTTTCCTAGGCCAGGATTCAATATCTATATATTTTTTCATTATATTCCCCCTTAATTTAAAAGATATTTTAAATTATTTTTCACAGATAAAATATCCAACTTTGTATGTTAACTTTTTTGATGAGTAACTTTTTATTTTTTTTATATTTGTTTGTCCTATCCCTGTTACTCCTGTATTTTTAAGATGTTTTAAACTATCCATAGGAGTATCAAATTTTAGTGTAAATTTTTCTTCATATCCACTAATTTTTTTAAAATAAGGAGTTAGAAGTGTTTTTAATTCTTTCATATCTAAATATTTTAAGGAGACACCAAAATGATCTGAGATCTCTATTAAATTATCTTTGATATAGATTGAAAAAATTAAAGTATCGGAAGATTTAGATATTTTTTTAAATAATTCATCTTTATCTTCTATCCACTGAAATACAGAACTAGATATAATTAGATCACTTTTATTTATATCTAAGTTTTCAATATCTCCCTCTATAAAATTTACAGAAATAAGATCTTCTATATATTTTTTACTTTCAAAATATTTATCGTTGATCAACAAATTTTTATATTTTAAATTTGTTATTATATTTTTAGTTAAGATACCAGTTCCAGCACCAATTTCAAAAATAGTATCATACCATTTATCAGGAACTAAATTTATTAAATTTTTAGCTACAATTTTTTGAATATGAGCATTCTCATCATATCTATCAAACTTTTTATCAAAATTCATTTAATATCTCTCCCCAACTATTCCACCTATGAAAGGGGTAATGTTTTTCCTCTATAAGTTTGTATCGAGTTTTGTCTTTATAATAATTTATCAAACTCCTAGAGGGAAAAATTCGATCCTTAGTAGAGATCAATGAATAGTTAAATATAGAGGGGATCTGCCTATAATCTTTTCCAAAATTATCTAAGATCTCTCTATATTGATCTATATTTTTCTGATCTTTAATTTCTAAGATATTTAATCCTGTATTTCTCATAAATTCTGAATATGTATCGACATCTAAATTTTTTAAAGTTCGTTGAAATATTATAGGAGATATTCCAAATTTTTTATTGATGGCATCTGTACTTCCATTTATTGCAATTATTTTATTGAGAGAGTTTGTATCTATATTTTTTAATTGTTTAGAAGCATTATAGACACCAAAGGACCAAGCAACAACATTTATTTCCCTATATTTTTTTAGATATTCTAAGTCTATTTGTTCCTCTAAATCTATTATCTTAATTTTAAAATCATCTTTTTTTAAAAAATTAAAAGTTTCTCTAGGAACTCCCCATCCGTTGAAAAATAGTATTAATTTCATCTATGACCTCCTACCAACCTTTAACCAATCTATATAATTTTTTTTAATTCATGACTAAGTTTTTCTATAAAAATTTCTACCTCTTCTAACTTCATATCTGCTGTTAGAGTAAGCCTTATCCTAGCAGTTTTTTTTGGAACTGTAGGTTCCTTGATTGGATAGACAAGATACCCCTCTTTTATTAAATTTTCAGATATCTCTATAGTTTTTTTATTATCACCAATAACTATATTTACTATTTGCTCTGTACTCATGGTTTGTATATCTTGTTCCTTTAATTTTTTATAAAAGAATTTTTTTAAGATATTTAATTTTTTAATTTTGTCCTCTAAAAATGGAATATTTTTAAAGACATATCTATTCCACTGTGTTTGAATAGGAGATGGTGCTGTAGTATAGATAAATTTTCTTCCTTTATTTATAATATATGACCGAGGAATATCATCTAATATAAGTACTCCTCCACTACTTGAACCACCCTTACCCAAACCTAACATGAGAAAGTCTATTTCTTTGATTAAAGATTTATTGTAAGCTAAACCATAACCTAAAACTCCATATGAATGTGCCTCATCTAAATATAACTGAGAATCATATTTATTTTTTAATAAAACTATCTTATCTAAATCAACTATATCTCCATCCATACTATAGATACTCTCTGTTATAATTAAAGATTTTTTATATAGATTTCTATATTTTTTTAATTTTTTTTCTAGATCTAGATAATCTAGATGTTTATATCTTATGATCTTAACCTTTGAATTTATGACTCCATCATATATACTAGCATGATTGTATCTATCGGTAAAGATTATATCTTGGCTAGAATAAAAAGTTTCTATTATTGTAGTATTAGCATCATATCCACTTCCAAAAACTAAAGATTTTTTTTTAAATACCTTGTCTATCTCTTTTTCAAAATCTATTATCTCCCTGTGATTCCCACCTAAAAGTCTAGAACCACAGCTTCCAAATGAAATTTTGTTAAAATCAATATTATCTATAAATTTTTTTTTAAAACTTTTATCTAAATTTAAATTTAGATAATCATTAGTAGAAAAATCTAAAATAAAATTTTCCTCAATAACTTTTAACTCTCTATAGTTTGATTTTTTTTTAAGATCCTCTAATTCTTGAAAAAGATCTTTATAAAACATCTCTCTGCTCCTTCTCAAACCAATTTTTAAATGTTTCAACAACATAGTTTAGTTCATCTGAAGAGATTATATATGGTGGCATTATATATGCAAAATCTAAAAATGTTCTATTCCATATTCCTTTTGAAAAACAATAATCTTTGAAACCTTCTAAAATTTTGTTATCTTTGACCTCTATGCATCCACATCCACCGATTACCCTAACTTCTTTTATAAGGGGGTGATCTATATCTTTTAATTTTAAAAGGATTGATTCTATATTTTTTATCTTAGATAGATAATCTTGCCTTTCAAAAATTTCAATTGATTTTAAACCTGCTGCACAAGCAAGGGGATTTCCCATAAATGTTGGTCCATGCATAAAAGCATCCTCTGGAGAATCAGAATAAAATTTATTATAGATCTCATCTGTAGCTACTGTTACAGAATGACCAATATATCCACCAGTTAGAGCTTTTCCTAAGATTATAATATCTGGAACTAGATCTTCTGAAGCAACAAATAGATCTCCTGTTCGACCAAATCCTGTAGCCACCTCATCAAATATAAAAAGAACGTCATATTTACTACAAAGTTTACGAGCATCTTTTAGATATTTTCTAGAATGAATTTTAAATCCACCTGCACCTTGTAAGATAGGTTCTACTATAAATCCAGCTATTTCAGTAGAATGTTTTTTTAATATTTTTTCTAATTCAATTATATTTCCTGGTTCTACATAAAAATTTTGAGGAATACTATCTCCTTTAAAAGCTTTATGATAATCTGGATCATCTCCTACTTCCATAGCTTTCCATGTATCTCCATGATATGAATCTGTAAAAGATATAAATTTTGTTTTTATTTGTCCTATATTATTAAAATATTGAACTGCCATTTTTAATGCTACCTCTACTCCAACAGAACCACTGTCAGAAAAAAAACAATGATTTAAATTTCCAGGAAGAATACTTGCAATCTTTCTACTAAAATCTATAACAGTTTGATGAACTAATCCACCTAACATAACATGGGAGACCTTGTCTATTTGATCTTTGATAGCGTTATTTATCTCTATGTTATTATAACCATGGATAGTACACCACCAAGAAGAAACTGTATCTATTAATTTTTTATTATCTTTAGTATATAAGTATACTCCATCTCCTTTTTCTATTTGGAGAGGTTCTTTCATAGTCTTTATCTGTGTATATGGAAACCAAATATTTTTCAATTTCATTACCTCCATTAATTTATTTTGATTCTATAAATTATATCATGTATAACTGAATAACTAAATAAAAAAAAGGAACATAGAGCTCCTCTTAAACTAATTAAATAAAGAAAAGAGATGCTCCCCCTACAGATATAATAGCACCTAAAATTTCTATTGGCTTTACTTTTTCTTTAAATATAAATATACAAAATGGTATAACTAATACAGGACTTGTTGATGAAAGGGTAGAAACTATTCCTGCACTGGTATTTTTTAATGCTATAAGCATTGCAGTAACTCCTAAAAAAGGACCAAAAAAAGATCCTACAACTAACCATTTTAATGCGGCTTTGTCTTTCATTCCTTTTTTTACCTCTTTCCATCGCCCCTTTATAGAGATAAGAAATGTAAATGCTATTATAGCTACAATTACTCTAATTTGAGTAGCAGCAAGAGAGTTATAAGATTCTAATCCTATCTTACTAAATACCATTCCTAAAGATTGTCCTAGAACTCCACCTATGGCACAAAAAATTCCTCTAATTGGAAATTTTGTTTTTTGTTCTTTTACTTTTTCCCCCTTGCCATTCCCATAGAACATCACTAAAAAGATCCCTCCTATAGTAAGTAAGATAGCTAATATTTCTTTAAAACTTAATGTTTCTCCCAATATAATCCAAGCTGAAAGGGCTGTTACAACTGGAACTGTGGTCATTATGAGAGTAGTTATACGAGCTCCTAATAAGACAAAGGATTCAAACATAAATAGATCTCCTAAAAACATTCCTATGAAACCAGATATTCCCAAGAATGTATATTCTTTTAGACTTGCATCTATAGGAAATGCTATTCCTCTAACAAAAAAAGAAGTAATACTTAAAAAAATAAGAGCCTGGATAAGTCTCAAAATATTTACTGTAAGTGAACCTATTTTTTTACCAGCAACCTCAAAGGAAATAGAAGATCCAACCATTCCAAGTGCCGCGATTAATGCCATTGTTTCCCCTAAATATTTAATTTTAATTCCCCCTTAAAATATATTTTTCTTAAATTATATTACTTGTTTCAATTTAAAGTCAATATAAAATATGTATAACTTAATTTTCTTATTATAAATTGACATATTAAAAATTTAAAGCTAAAATTTAATAACAAGTTTAAATTAAAAATTGATTGGAGGGAAATATGAAAAAATTAAAAAATATATCAATACGTTATAGTGCTATGTTGGTTATGGTACTAGTTACTGTTCCAATATTTTTAATTACTTTTGGAATTAATTATTTTAATTTTAAGGAAAATATCTTAAAAAATACAGATATAGCAATAAATCAGTCTAAATATTTTATCACCCAAACTATCTCTAGTACTGAGAAAAACTATGAATTTATTTCAGATCAATATTCTAGAATAATGGTAGATAGTCTAAAATTTTTTCAAGATGAATATATAAAAAATGAAATAGATCTTAGTCAGATTAATTTATTGAAGATGAAAGAAAAATATAATAACTTATTAGATTTTTATATTATAAATAAAGATGGAGTTATCGTTTATTCGAGTATGCCAGAATCTTTGGGTATTGACTTTAAAAAACATAAAATTTTTTTTGAAATACTTAATCAAGTAAGGGAAGGGGATATAATAGAGATTTCAAAAGTAACTTCAGAGATTGGAACTAACGAGTTACGAAAATGGGGTTATGCTCCCTCAAAAGATCATGAATATATTTTAGAAGTTGGAGTTTCTTCTAAAGAACTTTTAAAATACATAAAAAAAATAGATTATTTAGCAATGGAAGAAAAATTAAAATCAAATAATCCTTATATAAAGAGTTTATTGGTCTACGATAGACAGTATGTTAATCTTGGAAATCATACTCAAGAAAGTGATTTAAATGAAAGAAAGATTATAGATAATGTTTTGTCATTAGAAAAAGATTATATTATAAAAAATAAAGATGGATATATTGATAGAGAATATATTTTTATGAATACTTTTTCAACTACTCTAAATGATTCTAAAAAAGTTATTCGACTAGAATATGATTATAGTTTAATCTATCAAAAAATATATGAAACAAATATTAAGTTTTTAGTTACAATGATAGTATCTATGATTATATCTCTTTTGATCATATTTTTTGTAGCATCTAAGATGATAAGTAAACCTATAGTAGATCTTATAGAACATGTTAAAAAGTTTTCATATAAAAACTTGTATCTACAATTGGAAGTAACTGGAACTAATGAAATTGGTCAGTTAGCTTCTTCATTTAATGAGATGTCCCTTAAACTTAAAGATACGATGATTTTAAAAGATAATATAAAAACAAAAAATGAAGAATTAGAAAAAGAGAATACAAAAGATTGGTTAACTAAACTCTATAATAAAAAATATATTACACAGTGTTTAGCAGATGCTGAAAAAAAAGCTCATATGGATGGAATTGAACTTTCTGTAACCCTTTGTGATATAGATCATTTTAAAGATGTTAATGATACATATGGACATCCTATTGGTGATATAGTTCTTCAAGAGGTTGCTTCAGTTATAGAAAAAAATATTAGACCTGGGGATACTGTTGGAAGGTATGGTGGAGAGGAGTTTTTAATTGTTTTACCCAATACAAACTTAGAAGAAGGATGGAATATATTTGAAAAGATAAGAAAAAAAATTGAAAAAAAGAGTTTTAGTAGTTCAAATATAAAACTTACTATCAGTGCTGGAATAGTTTCTACAAAAAACAATAAAAAAGAAGATTTAGTTTCTTTAGCGGATAATAATCTTTATAAAGCAAAAAAAAATGGAAGAAATCAAGGAGTTAGATAAAAAAAAAGAGAAATTTAAATTTAAATTTCTCTTTTTTTAAGTTATATTTATTTGTATAGTTTATCTATAAGATATGAAAATTTTTCTTCTACTTCAGAAGATCCTAAAGTTGCTAGGATAGACAAAGCTTTATCTAAAAATAGATTGCTAATACTATATGCTTCATCTAAACAAGAACTTTTTTTAACACTTTCTATGAGTTTAATAAATTCAAGATCTTGTGATTGAAAAGTTATTGAAAGGACATTTTTTTTAAATTCAAGATCTTTTTCCATTAAAAGAAGGAAAGGAAGAGTTATTATTCCACCTCTTATATCCATCCCGCTAACTTTTCCTATTATTTTTTTTGTACTTACAATATCTAAAATATCATCTAAGATTTGAAAACTACATCCTATATTAAAACCAATATCATGGAGTTTATCTATTGTTTTTTCATCTGCCTTAGATAAAATTCCTCCCATAGTAGATGAAAGGGCAAAGAGAGAAGCTGTTTTTTGGGAAATTCTAGTAATATAATCAGAATAACTTATATCAAAATTATATCTTTCATTTAATTGTTTTAGTTCTCCTAAACAAAGTGTTTCTAAAGTATCTATCATAGCAATTGAAACTCTCTCATTTTTCATAGAAATTATCTTATCTATAGCGAAAAGAGATAAAATTCCCCCTGTTGAAATAGCTTTTTCCCTACCATAAATACTTACTGTTGTTTCTCTTCCCCTTCTTATATCTCCATGATCGATTATA
This sequence comes from Fusobacteriaceae bacterium UBA2433, assembly GCA_002342785.1. Taxonomy (GTDB): domain Bacteria; phylum Fusobacteriota; class Fusobacteriia; order Fusobacteriales; family Fusobacteriaceae; genus Psychrilyobacter. Next base: position 18,791 of record DDQV01000130.1, read on the forward strand.
TCATCATGAATTAGAGAGGATGTATGAAGAAGTTCTAAAGAAGCTGCTATTTCATAACAACTTTCATCTGTTATTCCAATTTTACAAGCTAAGATTAAAAAAAGTGGTCTCAATCTTTTCCCGCCAGAATTTATAATTCTTTTAGTTTCATCTCTTGTAAATTCATCAGGGATAGATTCTATGAGAATATTTATATTTTTTTCTATCTTTTTTAATTCTTCTATATATATCATCTTAACTCACTTCCTTTAGAAGATCTAAGAGATCTTTTGTATAGGAATATTCTTTAGAAATAATTTTTTTGGAATAACAAAGGGTAATTCTTTTGGTTATTTTTTTTAAGAGTTTTCTGTCTAAAAGTAGGAGATCTCTATTTAAGATCGATATAAACAGATCTCCTAAGATAATATTTTTTCCATTTTGATCATCTTTAGAATTATGAAAAAAGAGAATAAGGTAAGCAATCTTAAAAGCTTCTTCTATATAATTTTTTTTTGATATATTAGAAACTTCATCTAAATATTCCTTCTCTATGAGATCAAAATATTTTTTAGTTTCCATCTTTTCCTCCCTTAATTCCACAATGTAAGGTACAACTTCCAAAAAGATATGTTTTTAGAGTCACATCTTTAAATTTTGTTTTTTTTATAAGTGCTGTAAGTTCTTCTTTAGATAAAAAATCTTCTACAGATTCGTCTAACCATCTATATTCTGTCTGTAACTTAACTAAAATTTTACCCATAATAGGAACTAAATGTTTACAATAAAATTTTAATATTTTTCTTAGGAGTAAGGGATCAGGGTAGGATGCTTCCATGCAAAAAAACTTTCCTCCAGGTATTAAAACACGATTTATCTCTTCGAGTACTTTTTTATAATCCGATGTATTTCTAATTCCAAGGGAGATCGTAACAGTATCAAAAGTATTGTCTTTAAAAGGAATAAAAAGAGCACTTCCATTAATAAATTCTATATTTTTTAGATTAGATCTATTAGCTTTTTTTTTTGCAACTTCAAGCATTCCATCACTGAAATCAAGGGCTTTTATTTGAGAACTCTTTATTTTTTTCCCCATTCCTATGGAGATATCTCCAGTGCCACAACAAACATCTAATATTTTTTTACTTTCCATTGGAATATTTTTAATAAGATCTTTTTTCCATAATCTGTGTACTCCAAGGGTAATAATATCATTCATAAAATCATAACAATATGAAATTTTTTGAAATACATTGTGGGCTTTTTTTTCATATATATTTTTAGATAACATTATAAAAATTTCCTCCTTAGAATCTCAATTAGAATAATTACTATATAAAATGAAAAAAAGATAACTCCTGATAAAACTGAACTGCTCATAATATTAGATCTATTTTTTAAAGTTATATTTTTAACAGTAATAAATTTTAGTTTTTTTATTATAAATGGAATCGATAAAAAAATTAAAAACATCGAATGAGGCAGTGCTTTTAGAAGGATACTTAAAGATACAAAAATATACATCATTATATATGAAAATTTTAAAAGATCGATAGATCGATGTCTTCCCATAAGAATTGGAATGGTAACTCTAGTTTCTTTATCTTTTTCTATATCACAAAGACCATTTGTGAGAAGGATAGATCCTATATAGATTATAAGTGGTATTGAAATCATTATTATATTTTCGTCTATATAGCCAGTCTGAACAAAATATGTTAACCAAGTTAGAAGCCCTCCCATAGTTATTCCTGAAAAAAGTTCTCCTAAAAATGTTTTAGATATGGGATATGGACCAGCAGAATAAAAATAAGCTACTAAAAATCCTACAATACCGATAATTAAAACAATTATTCCTCTGCAAAAGAAAAGATAAAGTGTTGGAAACAATACAATAATTATTAGATAGGTCAGAAGTTTTTTTATTTGAAGTAGGGGAACATTATCAAAAACTAAAATACTGCCCTCTCCATCATTTATGGTATCTACATTATCTAAACCACTTAAATAATCATAGTAATCATTTATTACATTGGCGAAACATTGTACCCCTACTGCTGAAAATAATATAGCTATAAATAGGTCAAATCTAAAAGTTTCCACTCGATATATTGAATAAAGAGATCCTATAAGTACTGGGATAATAGATGCTGACCAGGTCTTTGGGTCAAGTATGGCAAATAGTTGTTTTTTAGTCATAATTCCTCCTGGAAATTAATATATTATGTTAAAATCATCCCTTCATCCTAGCACTTATAGAGATGTTTTACTAGATATTTTAAATTTTTTTGGAATTTTTTTATTTTTTTTTGGAATTTTTAAATTATTTTATAATTATGATAGATAATAAAAATCTCCTAATTGTAATAGTCACACAGTTAGGAGATCTTTATTTAATATTTTAAGTAAAGAAATGAAAAAAATATTATTTTCATTTGCTTATATTAGTTAGTCGGAAAAAATAGGGGAAAAGTTTAAATTTATTTTAAAATACTATTAAATTTAAAATAAATATTGTATACTTTTAAAATAAAATATTTTAATGTATTTCTAAAAATAAAAATTAATAAAAAAGATAAATGGGAGTCTAAAATGGAAGAAAAAGGATATGGATTTGCATTTTTAGCAGGGATAACTTGGGGAACTATTGGGATTATATCATACTATTTAAAACAAACAGGAGTTGGACCTTTTGAAATAGCTTTTTTAAGATTATTTTGTGCATTCCTTCCTATGTTTATTTTTTATATATTTAAAGATATAAATAAATTAAAGATAAAAAAAGAAAATATTAAACATTCTCTTTTAATTGGAATAATAAGTCAAGGAATGATGGGAATAGGAATGTATCAATGTATAGTAAGAACTTCTGTAACTGTTGGAGTAATTATGTCGTGTACAGGGCCGCTTTTTACAGCTATATTATCGAAAATATTTTTTAATGAAAAAATTACTTTGTTTAAAGGATTATCTTTGATTTTAGGATTTTATGGAGCTTTCTTAATCGTAACTGGGGGAGATATATCTGTTTTAAATACAAATGGATTTGGTCTTTTTATGGGAGCAATATCAGGATTATCCTATGGATTTTTTCCAATATTAAGTAAAAGAATTCCTGAAGGTTCTAACTCTTTAGGAATTCTTATATATAGTTTTTTAGTGGGATCAATTTTTATATTTCCCATGCTAAGTACTAAAGTTTTAATAAAAGCATTAGGTCCTGAGATGTTGATCTTTTCTCTGATGTTAGGAACTATATCAACTATCTTGGCATATATTTTTTATACAAAGGCACTCCAAATTATAAGTCCTACTAAGGCAGCTATTGTATCTTTAGTAGAACTTCCTACTGCTGCTATCATAGGACATTTTTTCTTAAAAGAATATCTTCATCCTATAAATGTTTTGGGAATATTTATTTTATTAGGAGGAGTCATAATCTCTAAATTAAAATTTCCTGCAAGGGAAAATATTAAAATTAAAAGAAAATTATTTTGATTTTCTTAGATATAAAATATTTAAATTAAAATTTATAATAGATGTAAAAAGGATTACTCATAAGTATATTTTATACTTGAGTAATCCTTTTTTTTTAATAATTTTATCTTGAAATTAGATAAATATATATTTATTTAATAACTTTAAAAGATAAGTCATCCTCTACTATAGTTACATTAACAGTACTTCCTTCTATTACATCTCCTTTGAGGATAAGTTTAGCTAAACTAGTTTCTACTTTTTTTTGTAGATATCTTTTAATAGGTCTAGCTCCAAATTTTAGATCATAAGATTTTTCTATGATATAATCTATAGCTTCTGTTGAAAAAGTAAGTTCGATATATTTGTCCTTTAATTTTTCATTTGTTTCATTGATTAATAATTTTATTATATTTTTAATACTATCTTTGTCTAATGCTTTAAAAACTATTATTTCATCGATCCTATTTATAAATTCAGGTTTGAAGTTGGCCTTTAGTTTATCAATAACAATTTTTTTAGTATTTTTTCCTACTTGTGGGTCTTCAACTATATATTCACTTCCAAGATTACTAGTCATTATGATAATAGTATTTTTGAAATTTACTACCTTTCCTTTGCTATCAGTAAGACGTCCATCATCTAATAGTTGGAGTAAGATATTAAATACATCTGGATGTGCTTTTTCTATTTCATCTAATAATATTACAGAATATGGTTTTCTTCTTACAGCTTCTGTAAGTTGTCCCCCTTCTTCATATCCAACATAACCTGGAGGCGCTCCTATAAGTCTAGTTACAGAAAATTTATCCATGTACTCACTCATATCTATTCTTATAATATTTTGTTCATCATCAAATAGATTTAGAGCGAGAGTTTTAGCCAAATAAGTTTTTCCAACTCCAGTAGGACCTAAAAATATAAATGAACCAAGGGGCCTATTTGGATCGTTGAGACCTGCTCTAGCACGGATAATAGCTTCTGAAATATTTTTTATAGCTTCTGATTGTCCAATGACTCTAGATTTTATACTATCTTCTAGGTGAAGGATCTTTTCTTTTTCACCTTCCATAAGTTTATTAACTGGGATACCGGTCCAAGAGCTTAGAGTCTCTGCTATTTCATCTCTATCTAAAACTTCTTTCACTAGTTTGTGACTGGTTTTTTTACTATTTTCCATTTTTTCTTCTTCTATTTTTAAATCTTTTTCTAATTGTGGTAATCTTCCATACTGCAACTCAGCTAATTTTTGTAAATTGGCTTCTCTATTTGCTTTTTGGATCTCTAACTTTGTTTTTTCTATCTGTTCTTTTATTTGTTGTACTTTAACTACATCATTTTTTTCTAAATCCCATTGAGCTTGGAGAACTAATTTTTTATCATTTAACTCAGCAAGTTCTCTCTCAAGATTATTTAATCGTTCTTGACTACCTTTATCTTTTTCTTTTTTTAGGGATTCTTTTTCTATCTCATATTGCATAGCTTTTCTAGTAAGTTCATCTAACTCTACAGGCATAGAGTTCATCTCTGTTTTTATCTTACTGGCTGCTTCATCAATTAAATCAATTGCCTTATCAGGTAAATTTCTATCTGTGATATATCTATCACTTAAAATTACAGAGGATACAATTGCACTATCACTTATTCGAATTCCATGAAATACTTCATATTTTTCTTTTAGTCCTCTAAGGATAGAGATACTATCTTCTATTGTTGGCTCATTGACTATGATTGCTTGAAATCTTCTCTCAAGGGCACTATCTTTTTCTATATATTTTCTGTACTCATCGATAGTTGTGGCTCCTATTACATTTATTTCTCCTCTAGCTAACATAGGTTTTAATAAATTTCCAGCATCCATGGCTCCCTCTGTTTTTCCAGCTCCAACAATAGTAT
>DDQV01000133.1 GCA_002342785.1 Fusobacteriaceae bacterium UBA2433
AAAATCAATAATTTATAATAACAAATAAATTATTTTAAACTCATTATTAACTATTCAATAATTTTATTTAAACTTCTCAAAACTAACTCTAAATTTTCATCTCTCATTACAGGATTATTTATTCTAGCTCTCCTTAAATCTCTTTTATCTAAATCAACGACTATCATTTCCTCTTGAAAATTTTTAGCTTTACTTAATAAATCTCCATTAGGTGAATATACACTAGAGCCACCAAAAAAGTTAACTCCGTCTTCATAACCTACCCTATGAGCAAAAATATAAAAACTTGTTAATAATTTAGAATAAGTTTTCATCATCTCGTCCCAAGTATGATTAGAAGATAATTTTGATTTTTGAGCTCCTCTTGAAGGACTATTAGCCAAAGTAAATACATAGTCAGCACCGTCCATACTCAATATATATGAATTTGAGATATGCCAAGCATCCTCACATATCAATATGCCGAATCTTCCAAATTTAGTATCAAATGCCTTTATTTTATTTCCAGGTTTCAAATATCTTCCTTCATCAAAAAGACCATAAGTAGGCAGATATACTTTTCTATGAGTATGTTGCAACCTTCCGTTTTCTAAATAAAAAGCTGAATTATAGTAATAATAGCTTCTACTTTCTTCAATTCCACCAAATAAAATACTTATCTTTTTACTCAGTTCATAAAATTCAATTGGTATTCCAGCTACATCAAAAGTTAAATCTTCTAATAAATATCCAGTTAAAGACAATTCTGGAAAAACAACTAATTCTATACCTTTTTTTATGGCATTTTCTATATATGATATCATTTTTCTTTTATTTTTTTCTACGTTTCCAAGCATTGGATTTATCTGTGCTACTGCTAATTTCATACTGCACTCCTTTTATTTTTTCTTTTATTTAATAAACTCAAAATATTATATTTATAAATCAGTTTTGTTTTCTTTAGAAAAAATTAATAAATCTTCCGGCGTAGTTATTTTTATATTTTTATAGCTACCTAAAATAGTTCCCACAACTCCTCCAACTTTTTCTATAAGAGTAGAATCATCCGTTCCTAAAAAATTTTGTTTTTTTGCCATCTCATAACTTTTATGTAACGCCTCTCCTCTAAATACCTGAGGGGTTTGGGCTGCGAAAAGTAAATCTCTTTCCGGAGTTTCTACTATCTTCCCATCTAAATTTATAACTTTTATAGTATCTTTTACAGGTACTCCAACAACTACACCATCTAAATTAGTTTCATTTATTAATTTTACATAAGAATCTTCTATATATTTATCCTCTATAAAAGGTCTCACACCATCTTGAACTCCTATTATACTATCTTTTGGAATTTGTTGTAATGCATTATAAATAGAATCTTGACGTCGAATTCCACCGCCAACCACATCTAACACTTTTGTTATATTAAAAAAATTACAAAATTCCTTAACTTTAGTTATATATTCTTTGTTAGTAACAACTATAATTCCTGTCACTCTATGGTTTTTTTCAATCACTTCTAAAGTTTTTATAAATATAGGCTTTCCTTCTATCTCTAAAAATTGCTTCGGATAAGAGAGATTCATTCTTCTTCCCATTCCTGCTGCTGCTACTATATAATAATAATTTATTTCAGCGTTACTATAGTACATCCTAATCCACCTTCATCCATATTTGCATCTCTAAAGTCCGCTACATATCTACAAGTTTTAAGATATTTTTGTATTCCTTTTCTTAATTGTCCTGTTCCCTTTCCATGAACTACTTGAACATCTTTATGTCCACTCAATGTTGCCTTGTCCATATAATTTTCTAATTCATGTATAGCTTCTTCTACCATCTGTCCTCTCAAATCAATCTTATAAGTTGCTCTACGTCCTATATGATTATGCATTTTTATATAATTTTTTTGTTTTTCTTCTTTCATCAATCCTATATCTTCTAGTGATACTACCATTTTTAAAATACCAGCTTGTACCTGAGCTTGATCCTTATTCATAAATAAACGAAGAATTATTGCATGTTGTTTTAAACTTTTAACAAAAACTTTATCTCCTATTCCGTATGATATTTTTCTAGTAACTTTGGGCTTAATCATTAATTTTTTCTTTTTTTCCTCTACTATAGAGCTTCTTAACATATTAAGACTTTTTTGAACGTTCTTTATTTCATCTTTTTTATTATCTTCTCTTTGAATCTTATCAATTAAAGCTTTAGCCTTAGCTTGCATATTTTTCATCATTTCTTCTGATTCTTTATATACTTTTTCTAGGATATCCTCTTTTTCTTTTTCTATTAATCTTATCTTTTCAATATATTGTTCTTTTAATTTTTCAGTTTCTATTTTTAAATAATTTACTTCTCTATTTGCCTTTTCTAATTCATCTGACTGTTCTTTTATATTAGTTATCATTCCTTCAACTTTCTTATCGTCTTCACTAATATAACTTTTTGCTTTTTCAATTACTTCACTCAATATTCCTAATCTTTTCGCAATAGTTAGAGCATTACTTTCTCCAGGAATTCCTATGAGTAGTCTATATGTAGGAGAGAGTGTTTCAGAGTTAAATTCCATAGATGCTGTTTCTATTCCATCTTCATTATATCCATGAGCTTTTACTTCGCTATAATGAGTAGATATCATAGCTTTACATTTTTTTTCTTTTAAATAATCTATCACTGCCATAGCAAATGCAGATCCCTCTATAGGGTCTGTTCCTGAACCTAATTCATCTAATAAAACTAAACTTGCTTTCGTTACTCCTACCAAAATGTTCTGAATATTTTTTAAATGAGCAGAAAAAGATGACAAATTTTGCTCAATACTTTGCTCATCACCTATATCTGCATAAACACTACTAAAATATCCTATATCTGTTTTATCACTGGCGGTAATTGGTATTCCTGATAAAGTCATAATAGTTAATAAACCAGCAGTTTTAAGAGCTACAGTCTTCCCACCAGTATTTGGACCTGTAATAAGTAAACTATTATAATTTTTTCCTAATTCAAAAGTTAAAGGAACTACTTCGTTAATATTAATTAATGGATGTCTTCCTTCCACGATAGAAATATATTCCCTCTGATTTAACTTAGGAATAACACATTTATTATCTAATCCATAACTACATATAGCATTTAAATAATCTAATGTAAGAAGAGTTTCTCCTACTTCCGTTATACCTTTTAAATTAGTTCTTAAATTATCAGTAAGTCTTAGAAGAATTTTTCTAATTTCTTCCCTTTCTCTTACTTCTAATTCTCTCATTTTATTATTTAGAGAAACTACACTTATAGGTTCTATAAATACTGTTTGTCCACTAGACGACCTATCGTGTTCTATTCCTCTAATCTGACCTTTAAACTCTGTTTTTACAGGTATGACACTTCTTCCATCTCTTACAGTTACAATCTTCTCTTGAATAACTTTGGAATAAGTTGGGTTTGAAATCAAATCATCAAATTTTCTTTTTATATTATTTTGAATTAATTTTTTACTATATCTAATGTCTTTCAAATCAAGAGAAGCAGTATCTTTAATTTGTTTTTGATTATCTATAACTGCCTCAATTAGTTCTTCTAATCCTTTATATATAGGTATATCTTTAAATCTAATATATAAACCTCTGTACTTACTTTCCAATTCTTTAAGTTTAGTTTTTACAATTCTAAATACTCTTAAATTTCTAGCAATATGATAAAGATCTTCCACATCTAAATAAGTTCCTATTAGACTGGTTTTCTCCAAATATATAACTATATTTTTTATTTCAGATAATTCAATTCCACCATCATATTTAAGCATATCCATAAAATCTTGTATATTTTCCAATTCTTTCTTTATACTATTTATATCTTTTATTGGAACAATCTTTAATATTCTATCCTTCGTTTCATCTAAAATAGCGTATTCACTTACATTTTCTTTTACCTTTCCAAACTCTAACACATTCAAACTATGTTCATTCATTTTACAACCTCTTTATTATTCGAATTTTATCTATAATTTATACATTCTATTATATCATAAGAGTTTTTTTTTTTACAGAAAACTATATCTTTATTACAGAAAAAGTCTTGCTTTTTCACTTATTTTATGCTAAAATTTAAGCCGATGTTTTAATAAATAGGAGGTGGAATATAATGAAAAGATGTGAAATCACTGGTAAAGGAATTACTTTCGGACACAGTATCTCTCATGCTCATAATATGAACAAGAGAATATGGAAACCAAACTTACAACCTGTTAAAGTTGAAATTAATGGACAATTAACTAAAATTAAAGTTTGTGTTAAAATGTTAAGATCTTTAAAAGCTGCAGATTCAGTTGAAATTGATAGAATCTTAAAGAAAAATGCTACTACTTTAAGCCCTAGAATCAACAAAATCTTAAGTAAGTAATAGCAATAAAAAAAGACAGCCATTAAGGATCTGTCTTTTTTTATTTTTTGTATATAAATTTTTTTGTATATTTTCATCTATCTTGATAAAATAGACTATCACTTAATAATAATAAAATTATTTATTAAAAAAGGAGTTTTTATGAACTATATTATTCCAGCGTTATTATTTTCCGGGATTTCCATGTTTTTTAATGGATATACTGTTAGATATTTAAATTTATTCAAATTAATTAGAGAATTTCATAATCATCCAAACAAAAATTCTAATCTTGAAGCTCAGATAGAGAATCTTAGATTACGAGTAAAATATATTAAATGGATACAATTTTTTTCTGTATTTTCCTTATTCTTAGCTACTTTATCTGTATTCACTCTTTTTTTTAAATATATTCAAATTGGATGGATTTTTTTTTCTTTTTCTATTATTAATTTTTTAATATCTCTTATTATTTCTGCTATAGAAATTAAAATTTCTACAATATCTTTAAATATTTCATTGAAAAACGGAGGCAATCAAAAATGGAACTAACACTTACAACCCCAGCATTAATTTTTTCTACTATCTCACTTTTATTATTAGCGTACACTAGTAGATTTTTAGCTTTAGCTACTCTTATTAGATCTCTACATAACCAAACTTCTCAAGAAATAAATAATATTCATAGTATTGTTCCGCAAATAGATAATTTAAAATTGAGAATTAAAATCATAAAAAATATGCAATTAATAGGGATTATTTCTCTATTTTTCTGTGTTTTTTCTATGTTTTTAATATTTTTGCAACAAATAATGTTAGCAGAATTTACATTCGCTGGAAGTTTAATCTTACTTATGATTTCATTATCTCTTTCTGCTATAGAAATTCATATATCAGTAAAAGCATTAAATATAGAATTAAGTCAGTGCGTAGGAGATCAATGTAAATTAATCAAATAAAAAATATTTTATTTTTCATTTTTTTCTATCTGTCTCATTATATATTCAGCATTAATATTTTTCATACAATTAAAATGATTTTTTGGACATTTTTTATCTCCGTGTAATGAGCATGGAGAACAAGATTCATTTCCATAGATCAAAATTCCTAATTTATTATATTCAAACATATTTGGATCTGTAGGTCCAAATATAACATAGGATTTTGTTTTAACTCCTCTTCCTATATGAAATGGTCCCGAATCATTAGTTATCAAAAAATTTGCTTTAGACAATAACGCACCACTTTCCTTTAAGCTTAATTTCCCAGCTAAATTTATACATATATTTCCACTTATTTTATTAATTTTCTCACATTCTTCATTCTCTTTAAGACTTCCTATCAAAATTATTTTAATCTTATATTTCTTATTTATCAATTTGGCTAACTTTCCAAATCCTTCTATAGTCCATTTTTTTGTATTTTTAGAAGCTCCTGGTGCAAATACTACATAATTTTCATAATTTTCTATTTTATTTCTATCTTTTTTACTAAAATTAAATTCCAAATTTTCACCTTGATATTTTATTCCTAAAATCTGAAATGCATCAAAATAATTTTTTACTATAGTATTATCAGCTCTATATTTAATTAAACCTAATTTTACTAAGATAGTTTTATATAGTGATCTTTTTATATATCTAAAAGTTTTTTCTTTCAAAAAAAATGTAATTAATCTAGACCTTATTTTCGAATGTAAATCAAACACATAATCATAATTATTATTTTTTAACATTTTTGAAAATTGCCTTATATTATTTATTCCATCATTTGTATCTTTTTTAAAGATAATCAAATTATCTATATTGGGGTTTCCATCTATAGCATCTTTAAATTTATCTAAAACTATAAAATCAATCTTTATATTTTTATCTTTTTCTTTTATTTTTTTCAGAATTGGGGTAGTTAATATAACATCCCCTATAGAACTAAGCCTTATTATTAATATCCTCATTTTTCCCCCAATTTTTATTCTGCTAATTTTTTATGATTTTATTATACCATAATTATAATTCAAAATAAAAAAACCTAACTAAATTATACTATAAAGACCTTTTCAATAGTATTGAATTTTATATAAAATATCTTTTTGACGATAAAAATATGTTGTCTATTTTAGTATCAATATTTAAGAAGATAATTTGTGAATAAAAAAAGATAGTTTCTGTATTTTACAGAAACTATCTTTTTTTTTAATATATATGATAAAATATTTAATTTTAGTTTTTTTACAACATTTTTATTATACCATTTCTACTTTTTCTTCATCTTCTTCAGAAACTCTTTCTACTGATTTACCTACATATCTTACAATAAGAATAGTAGCAATAATAGACAAAGGTAAAACTATATATATTGATACTCCCATTCCAACTGGTAAATAACCAAATAATACTGTTATAGCACCTACAGCCAATGCATATACAATTTGAGTGTTTACATGCTCTATATGATCACATTCTGCTCCCATAGATGAAAGAATTGTTGTATCAGATATTGGTGAACAATGATCACCAAAAATTGCTCCAGTCAGAACTGCTCCTATACTCATAACTATATATGATGATAATGCTTCTTCTGTTAGTCCTGCGGCTCCACCAATAGCGTTAGCTAATGGTATCGCTAATGGCATTAATATTCCCATAGTTCCATATGATGTCCCTGTAGAAAAAGCAATAGCTGATCCCAAAATAAATATAATAGATGGTAAAAAACCTTTTGGTATGCTTCCAGCTAATGCATTTACCAAATATGTTGATGTTCCTAACTCTTTGATTATAGAACTTAAAGACCAAGCTAATAATAAAATAACTCCTGTTATTACCAATGATTTCATTCCATGTATCCAAACATCAATAGCTTCTGTAAATTTAAATATTTTTTTAGTTATTCCCATCACAATAGCTACGATTGATGCAAATAATGCTGCTTGAAATATTACTACTGATGCATCTGCACTCCCAAAAGTTTCCCTAATAGCAAAAAATGATAATGGAGCATTATTTACAGCATCAAGTACAGCTCCCTCTAAATAACCTTTTCCATTTAAATAAAAACCAATAAAAGAACCTATAATTAATACCATAATAGGTATAATAGCATTCCAAATATTTAAAATTACTCCCTCTTTAGGTTCTATCATCTTTGCCTCTTCAGGACTTATTTTAGCTGCTGAACCACTAGTTACTTGACCAGTTTTTCTAGCTCTTCTTTCTGCTTTAGCCATAGGTCCAAATTCTCTTAAAAAAAATGCTGTAGAAGCCACAAATATTAACATCAATATATTATAAAATCTATACGGAATTGTCTGTACAAAGATACTATATGCATTTATATTTTCTATTCCTATTAATGAATACCCCTCTTTTATAACTGATATTTCATATCCTACCCAAGTTGATATAAGAGCAATCCCTGCAATTGGTGCTGCCGTAGAATCTATTATAAAAGCTAATTTTTCCCTAGATATTTTCATTTTATCAGTTATAGGTCTCATAATTGGTCCTACAATAAGTGCATTAGCGTAGTCATCAAAAAAGATAAATAGACCCATAACCCATGTAACTAATTGAGCTGATCTAGGCGTTTTAGCTTTTTTAGCTAAAGCTTCTGCTACAGCTCTTGCCCCTCCCATCTTAGAAATTACAGCTACTAAACCACCTATAGTTAAGCATTGTAAAATTATACCTGCATTCCATGAATCAGCCATGGATCCAATGATTCTATTAGTTATATCAGATAATCCACCCAAAAAACTAAATAAATAACTTTTCCCTTGAGTTATCCCTAATAAAAATGATCCTGAATAAATTCCTATAAATAACGATAAAATTACATTTTTAGTAATAAAAGCTAAAGCTATTGCTACAATTGGAGGAAGAAGTGTCCACATCCCTAAATCTAATGCAACCTTTGACGTTTCCGCTCCAAACCCTAAACTACTCATAACACACAATAACAATATAACTATTATATTTCTCATATCTTTCCTCCTTAATAATTTTGAAGAAAGGAAATCCTAATAACACAAAAAGAGTTATCGGATTTCTACCGATAACTCTAATTTATAAAACTATTTTCTTCTAAAAATAGTTTTTATTCTTAAAATCATTCGATAGCTCTTCGTTCTCAATTGACAACGACAGTCCTATAGATGTTATCCATAGTCCCAATTTAAGATTTTGACAAATCTAAAATTTCGGCAAAACTCCCTTTTTTTTGGCTTCAAAATCTATCCGACTCTTCCAAAATACTTATAAGGTTTGCAACCTCTATCTTCATTCATATATTTTATTTAAAATTAATTATACCTATATTTATATCAATTTGTCAATCACATTTTTATTTTATTTTTCTTGCTACTTTATTTCCTAAAATTCCTCCAACTACTAACGCTGCAAAGAAAACCCATCCAGAAAGGGAGAAGTTTGCTATTGGAGTATATAGCGCTCCTACATTACAACCATTTGCAAATCTTGTTCCTAATCCCATTAATATTCCACCCATAGCATATAGAACTCCTTGCTTAAATGTAATTTTAATTTCACTTGCTGTTGTGCTCTTAAAAGTTCCAGCTAGAAGTAAACAAATTATTGTTCCTAACATAAT
>DDQV01000132.1:0-12703 GCA_002342785.1 Fusobacteriaceae bacterium UBA2433
CCGCGAAACATCAGTTAGTTAAAAATACTATTATAGAGGATTTTTCTTAATTTGACTTCTGAGCCTTTTTAAAAAAGTTCCCCTTGTATTTATACCCCTATAAACGAAATACGGCAAACTATAAAGCCTTCTATCCATTGGTATTACTGAGATTGAGAGGTGAAAAAAATCTTAGTCCATATAAAAGATTAAAGGTCCACCTCGTGGACTAAAAGTCCACCAAAAGGACTTATTTTGCCTGAAAATCAGAGTAAAATTACAGTAATTTATGGTTTTTTTATAAAGAATATCATTAAATTTATATTACAATTTATACCTCTAATTTAGCTTCTGAGCTCTTTAAAAAAGTTCCCCTTGTATTTCCCTATAGACGAAATACGGCAAACTATAAAGCCTTCTATCCATTGGTATTACTAGGATTAAGAGGTGATAAATTCCTTAGTCTATATAAAAAACTAAAGGCCCACCTCGTGGACTAAAAGTCCACCAAAAGGACTTATTTTACCCTAAAATCAGAGTCGAATTACAGTAATTTATAGTTTTTGTTATAACTTAATTAAACCAATATTAGAGTTATTATATTAAAAAGCCCCCAAGATGGGGGCAATAGGGTTTATAAAAAAATCTATAACTTAAACCCATATGGGAGTAGATCAATTAATTTTACTACCTTATACTCTTTTTTCATGTTTGCCATAATAATAACAGTATTTTCATTGGAAAATTCATTTATAACTTGTCTACATGCACCACATGGTGATATAGGATTTTTTGTATCTCCTACAACTGCTATAACGTTAATACTTTTCATTCCTTTAGAAACTGCATGAAAGATAGCGTTTCTTTCTCCACACATAGATAATCCATAAGATGAGTTTTCTACATTACATCCTGAATAGTGGTTGTTTCTGTCGTCAATTAACGCGGCTCCAACCTTAAAATTAGAAAATTTTGCATACGCACTCTTACGAGCTATAATAGCTTCGTCTATTAAATTTAATATTTCTTTTTCATTTAACATAGTTATCACCTCTTTTATATTCTTTTTTAAGGGTATCAAAAGGCATACCAATTAGTATGCCTTTTGATATTATAACATATTTTTTTTATAAAGTTCCTAAAGCTATTTCAATCATTCCACCAAAAGTAGTTTGTCTTTCAGCAGAAGTAGTTTCTTCTCCAGTAACTAAATGATCTGAGATAGTAAGTAGAGTAAGAGCTTTTACTCCATATTTAGCTGCGACAGTATATAAACCAGCGGTTTCCATCTCTACGCAAAGTACTCCATAAGCTGCCCATTTTTTATAATCGTCAAAGTTATCACCATAAAATTCATCAGAAGTAAAAACATTTCCAGCTTTTACTTTAATATTTTTTTCTTCAGCAGATTTGATAGCTTTCATCATTAAATCAAAGTTAGCTGTGGGAGCATAATCTGCGCCATTAAATCTAATTTTATTTAATCCTGAGTTTGTAGAAGCAGACATAGCTAAAACAATATCTCTGACTTTAATATCTTTTCTATAAGATCCAGCAGATCCTACTCTGATTAAATTTTTTACTCCAAAATCTTTGATTAATTCATTTACATAGATAGAGATAGAAGGAACCCCCATACCAGTACCTTGAACAGATACTTTTTTTCCCTTATAAGTACCGGTATACCCATACATTCCTCTAACTTCATTATAACATACTACATCGTCTAAAAATGTGTCGGCAATCCATTTTGCTCTAAGTGGATCTCCTGGTAACAACACAGTTTCTGCTATATCACCTTTTTTTGCATTTATATGTATACTCATTTTTCATTTCCTCCTAATTTATTATTTACATCTACATTTATCATTTTCACCGTGATTGTGGTGATTATTATGTTTTTGGTTATTACAACATTTGACTATATCTTTAGCAAAACTAGTTCCTGGAATTTCATTCGTACCTAATATAAATTCTTCAATGGTAGAAGCAATATCAGAAAATGATTCTCTCTCTCCTAAATTAACTCCTTTTTTTAATCCATCTCCATAAGTAAGAATAGGAATATATTCTCTAGTGTGGTCCGTTCCTTTATAAGTCGGGTCACATCCATGATCAGCAGTTAATATTAAAAGATCTCCCTCTTTCATAGTTTCTATAATTTCAGGAAGTTTATTATCAAATTCTTCTAGAGCATCTTTATATCCTTCTGGATTTCTTCTATGTCCGAAATTCATATCAAAATCAACTAAGTTTGTAAAAATAAGACCTTTAGTATCTTCTTTTAAAGCTTTTATAGTTTTGTTAATTCCATCCATGTTATCAAGATTTGTTCCACGAGTATCGGTTATTCCTACACCTGCAAAGATATCATTTATTTTTCCAATAGCGACAACCTCTAAACCTTTATCTTTAATCTTATCTAAAAGTGTAGTTTTTGGCGGAAGTACAGAGAAATCATGTCTATTAGGAGTTCTTTTATAATTTCCGGCTTTATCACCTAAGTAAGGTCTGGCAATTACTCTAGCTACTGGAGCTAATTCTCCACATATTTCTAATGCTATTTCACAAGCTTTATATAGTTCTTTTAGTGGAACATCTTCTTCGTGAGCCGCTATTTGTAAAACTGGATCGGCAGAAGTATAAACGATCCAAGCACCTGTATTTTTTTGTTCAATTCCATAGTCGTCTAAAACTTTAGTTCCTGAATATGGCATATTACAAAGAATTTTTCTTCCAGTTCTTTTTTCTAGTTCATCTAAAACTTCTTTTGGAAAACCATTTGGATAACTAGGAAAAGGTGTGTTATTGATTATTCCAGCAATTTCCCAATGGCCTGTAGTAGTATCTTTTCCTTTAGAAGCTTCTTTAGCTTTTCCATAAGCTCCCAATGATTTTCCCCCACAACAATTTGTAGTTTCAGCTACTCCTTTTATATTTGTTAAATTTCCTAAACCTAATTTTTGCATATTTGGGAGGTTAATTCCACCTGTAGAACTTGCAATATGACCAAAGGTGTTTGATCCTAAATCGTCATAATTTTTTGCATCGGGTAATTCTCCTACACCTGCACTATCTAGTACAATAATTATAGCTCTATCTATATTTTTCATAACTACCTCCTTATGTTTTAGTTCTTTTAATCATTTTATAATGATTATTCTATGATATATAGGACAAATGTCTTTATCTTTCTAAGTTAATCTTTATTCACATAAAATTTTTAAATATTCATTTTTTTCTATTTTAAATATTTTTCTTTTTAATTTTTGAGTAAATTCTTTCCCATTATATGATATTTTTTTTCTTTCCTTATTAGAGCATATTTTTAAATTTTTATGAAATATTTTATTAATTTCGTAACCATTATGAAGTTCATATCCATTAAAAGAAGAAATATCTATTTTTACTTCTTCTTTTGTTTTATTTTTTAAACTCAATGCAAAAGCATATTGAAACATTTGATTTCCTAATCCACCTATTATATTTATAATTTTCATTTTACCCTCTTTTTTATTTTTATTAAAATTTCTTTTATACTTTTTCCTTTTAATTTCATCCATAGGTCCTTTAATTTTTCTAAAGGACTATATTTATTATTATTTAAAGTGACTGTCTTAAATTCAGTATAAAAGTGCAACTTATCCAAAAAATCTTTTTTTATTTTTTTTGTAAGAAGATTTTCAATATAATTTATATGCTTTATCTTATCTGGTCTAATATTATACCACTCTTGAAATTCTATATATCTTATTAATACATCATCTATTAAAGATGGAATGTTTATATAGAAAACTTCATCTCCAAACATAACTTCTTTTTTTATTCTATTTTCTATTATTGAAGAAAATAAACCTTCTTTTATACTTAGCTTTTCGTATCTTGGTAAACTTCCATACAAGTCAAATCTTAACTCAATCTTTTTATTTTTTTTTTGAAAATCTATGTAAACATGATTCTCATTTTTATTCTGTTTTATAACTACTTCATAATAATTTATATATTTTTTTGAAATATCTAATATTTTTTTTGAAAAACTTTTAATATCGTAACAAAATATATCTATATCACTTCCAGATTTATAGTTATCTATTTCGAAACTTTTTATTATGCAATATTTTTCATCTTTTACATTAAAAAAAAACTCTTTTACATTTATTTTCATTAATTAATCACCGCCACAATAATTTTTTTTTCGCCTCTTGCTAATAAAATACTCGCTCTATGTAAGCCATCTAATATTAAATATTTATATTGATCGATTTTTTTTACAATAATATATGATGTTTCATAACCTTTCCCAAGATAATCTAAGTTCTTAGAAAGCTTTTTTATTTTATTTACTGTATAATAATCTGTTAAATGTATTCCTATATTCTCTTTTAAATATTTATTATATGTTTTTTCATCGTTTTTAACAGTTAAAAAATGTGGTGTAGTTGAAATTTTCATTATTTCTTTACCTTCATTATTTTCTTTTAAAATAGTTCCATAAATATAATCTATTTCAATTTCTTTTATACTTATTTTTTTTAGTTCTCCTAAATGATGAGGATAATCAATAATAGCCAACTTATCTGGTAAAATGCTTTTAATCCCTTTTTTAAATCCTAAATATTTTAAAATCTGATTTGTTTGTCCTTCATTGTCTGATGCATGTATAACATGATTTTCTGACCTTCTATCTGATTTTTTTTCATTAAATTTATCTCTAATAAATTCTTTCTTTCTTTTTATCCTTAAACATTCAATATGTCGAAATTTTCCTTCTCCTAACCAGTCTTCTTCCGGTCTTTCATTTTTAATAAAAATAAACATGACTTCTCTTTTCGTTTTATTTAAGTATTTTGTTTTTGATTTTAAATGATAAAAAGGTGCATAATCATATGAGTAAACTTCTTTTATAAGTTTTTTTATTGTCTTTGGCTTATGTGTAATTATTTTTTTTATTGAAAATTCTTTTTCTATTTCATTTATTATTTCAAACTTATATTTCAATCCATGACCCCATATCAAAAAAAAATCATATCTATCTTTTTTAACCATTATTTTCTCCTTATTTTCTTCAATAAAATTTCATTTAACTTATTTTTTATTTTATTATCTATAAACAAATAAATAAACAATATATATATTATAAATAAAAATATTTTTACATAAACTTCAATTTTTGTATTCATATTAAAGCTTGATAAATATATTGCAATAAAAATAAAAAGCAAATCTAATAAAATAAATTGTTTTATTATAGGCTTAAAACTAAAAGATATTTTAGTTTTAAGCCTAGTTTTTACTAAATAATGATATATCCACCCTGTTGTAAGAAGTGCTCCTATTAATGTTCCAATAGATACCCCGACAACACCAAATATTCTTACTAATGTGATAGATACTAACAAATTTAGAATTGCTTCACTCGCCGTTATAAATGGTAAGCCTTTTATTTTATTACTCGCTCTTAAAAAACCACTACTTACTGTAGACATACTTAGTACATAACAATATAAACCTAATACAAAAATTATTTCTATATTTACATCTATTTTATTTCCAACCCACATCCAGATAATATTTTTCATAAAAAAGAACGTTCCAACTAAAACTATAGCACCAATTTTAGAAGAAATATTCATTGTTAATATATAAAATTCATTTATTTCTCTTTCATTAGCTATTTCACGTCCTACTAAGGGCATGATTGATCCAATAAACATCCAAAGTATACTTATAAAAATATAGAAAATCTTAAAAACTATTGAGTAAGATGCTACTGAATCTAAACCAATAAAATTAGAAATTATTAAACTATCTGTATTCCAAAATAACATAGCTAATATTCCATTTGAAAAAAAAAGAAACCCTAATTTCATTATTTCAAGATAATTTTCAGTTTTTTCCATAGTTTCTTCTCTTATTTTTTTTGATAGTAAAGTAATATATAAATATATGACTTTTAATATATTTATAAAAAAATTAATTGCTACAATACTTAATGATAATTCAAAAATTCCTAATTTAAACTGTATAATGAAAAATATGATTATAAAATTTATTACTTGCTTAAATATATCAAATATATTTTTTATATATAATAATTGAAATCCATAAAAAATAGAGTCAACTAGTGAAAAATACATATTAACAAGTGTTCCTACAATTAATATGAAAACTGATTTTTGATATTCTTCTATATATTTAAGCGGAATTTTTCCTAAAAATTTTATCCAATTAATATTAAATTGATTCAATAAAAGTGTTAAAAAAATACTTATTGTTATTGAAATTGATAATAATAATAATGATTTTTTTATTATTATTATTTTTTTTGATGTTGTTCTTGATTTCGCAAGTAATATATTTGTTGCATCAGCAATTCCTAAATTCGAAATATTGATATAATTTACAATAGATAATATCAATATCAAAAAACCATATTGTTCGTTTCCAAAGTAGTTGAGAGTTATTGGAACAATTAAAAGATTTAATATTATAGTAATTACTTTTAACAACGTTCCAGAAAATAAATTAAATATTAATCCTTTTTTTAAGGTTATTTCTTTCATCTATTTATTCTCCAAATACCACTCATATACTCTCTCTATTCCCTCTCTTAACTCTACCTTATGAGTATATCCAGTATCTTTTAATTTAGTTACATCAAGTAACTTTCTAGGTGTTCCATCTGGTTTAGATAGATCGTTTACTATCTTACCTCTATATCCTACTACTTCTTTTATTATTTTACCTAATTCACCTATCTCTATATCTTCACCAGTACCCATATTTACATGGATCTCATCTGAATAATTTAACATCAAGTGATTTAAAGCATCTGCTAGATCATCTACATACATAAATTCTCTTTTTGGTTTTCCTGTTCCCCACATTACTACTTCTTTTTCATTATTTATCTTTGCTTCATGAAATTTTCTAATTAGTGCCGGCATTACATGACTTGTTTCTAAATCAAAATTATCATTTATTCCATAAAGATTAGTTGGCATAGCAGATATAAAATCACAACCATATTGTCTTCTATAGAATTTACATAGTTCTATTCCTGTAATTTTTGCTATTGCATAAGCTTCATTTGTTTCTTCTAATTTTCCTTCAAGTAGATATTCTTCCTTTATTGGTTGCTGTGCAAATTTAGGATAGATACAAGAACTTCCTAAAAATAATAGTTTTTTTACTGCATTTTTATATGCTGAATGAATTATATTAGTTTCTATCATAAGGTTATCATAGATAAATTCTGCGGGGTAAGTATTATTAGCATAAATTCCTCCAACTTTAGCAGCAGCTAAATATACATACTCTGGTTTTTCATCTTCAAAAAACTTCTCTACTTCTATTTGTCTTCTTAGATCTAATTCTTTAGAACTTCTATATACTATATTAGTATATCCTCTTTCTTTTAGATTTCTAATTATTGCAGATCCAACCATACCATTATGTCCTGCAACATATATCTTACTATTTTTTTCCATTAAATTAACTCCCTTTTAATAACTTTTAGACACAAATTAAATTCTATTTTTGCCACCAATCTACACTAATTTACACAAATTTTATTAAAACACTAATTTTTTAAATTCTAATTTATTTAAAGAAAAATTAATTAAAAGTCCAACTCTTATTTTCGTAGCTTTTAAATAATTTAAAATTTGTGCTTCATGTACTTTAGATAATTTTTCTATAGTTTTTAACTCTATTATAATTTTATCTTCTATGAGTAAATCAGCTATATAGTCTCCTATTATCTTATCATTATAAATTACTTTTATTGGGTATTGTTGTTTAACTTTTAAACCTAACTCTTCAATTTCATTTTTTAATGCATTTTCATAAACTTTCTCTAAGAATCCATAACCTAAGTCATTATAAATTTTCATTGCTATTCCTATTATTTCATAAGATAGTTCTTTTTCTATAACTTCCATAATATTCTCCATATTTTTATCCGTGAAGATTGGTGTTCATTGGTGGCTAAATTTTATTTATTTTTCCTTTTTTTTGTGAATCTCTGTGTATCTATTATTTATACTCTTTGCCAGCTTTTATTATTATCTATTCTAGAAATATGTTCTTTTTCTACAAATTCAAGATCATGCCTTACCATTATCTTTACTAACTCTTCAAAACTTGTTTGTCTAGGATCCCATCCTAATACTGTTCTTGCTTTTGTTGGATCTCCTAATAGTGTTTCTACTTCTGAAGGTCTGAAATATTTTGGATCTACTTCTACTAAAACTTTTTTAGTTTTTTTACAAGTTCCTTTCTCATCTACACCTTGACCACTCCACTCTAACTCTATTCCTGCTTCATTAAAAGCGTGATTACAAAAATCTCTAACTGAATATTGTTCACCAGTTGCTATTACAAAATCTTCTGGTATATCGTGTTGTAATATTCTCCACATACATTCTACATAGTCCTTTGCATATCCCCAATCTCTTAAAGCATTTAAGTTTCCTAAGTATAGTTTCTTTTGGTATCCCTTAGATATTCTTGCCACTGCTAGAGTTATCTTTCTAGTTACAAAAGTTTCTCCCCTTCTTTCAGATTCATGGTTAAATAAAATTCCATTTACTGCGAACATATCATAGGCTTCCCTATAGTTTTTAGTGATCCAAAAACCATATTGTTTTGCCACTGCATATGGTGATGTTGGATAGAAAGGTGTAGTTTCTTTTTGAGGAACTTCTTGTACTTTTCCAAATAGTTCCGATGTAGATGCTTGATATATTTTACAAGTTTTTTCCATTCCTAAAAATCTTACTGCTTCGAGTACTCTTAAAGTTCCTATAGCGTCTGTATCTGCTGTAAATTCTGGAACTTCAAAAGAAACTTGTACATGGGATTGTGCTGCTAAATTATATATTTCCACAGGCTTTACTTCCTTTATAATCCTAGTAATATTCATAGAGTCGGTCATGTCTCCATAATGTAACTTTATCTTTCTATCTTTATGCATATCTTCTATTAGATCATCTATATATAGATGTTCAATTCTTTTTGTATTAAATGATGAAGCTCTTCTTATTATTCCGTGAACTTTATATCCTTTATCTAATAATAACTCTGCAAGATAGGAACCATCTTGTCCTGTTATCCCTGTTATCAATGCTATCTTTTCCAACTTTCTACCTCCATATTATTTCACTTTTTTGACGCAGACTTATAACTTTTTTTAAACTTTTTTTCCTAAATTCTAATGACCCAACACATAGACTCAGAGATCACCGAGGTTCTCAGAGTTTTTTTCTTGGTTTTAAATCTATAAATTCTTTTTCTTCTGCGTTGATAGCTTTTCCTTTAAGATTTGTATTTTATATCTTTTATTTTGCTTCTTTATCTTCCCTTTCTACTTAGCACCACTTTGATGGTTTTAAAAAAAATCATCATATCAAACATAAAGTTTTGATGTTTGAGATAATATAGATCGTATTCTAATTTATGAAGTGCATCTTCTACATTGGATCCATAGGGATACATCACTTGTGCCCAACCTGTTAGTCCTGGTCTTATACTATGCCTTACATTATAGAATGGAAGTTCTTTTTCAAGTTGTTCTATAAAAACTTTTCTTTCTGGTCTAGGTCCTACAAATGACATCTCTCCCTTTAAAACATTCCATAGTTGGGGAAGTTCATCTATCCTAGTCTTGCGAATAAAATTTCCTACCTTAGTTATCCTTATATCATCTTTAGTTGCCCACTGGGCACCATCTTTTTCTGCGTCTATTCTCATAGATCGAAACTTTATTATTTCAAATTCTTCTCCACCTAATCCAACTCTTTTTTGTCTAAAAAAAATTGGACCTCCATCTGATCTTATAAATATACAAGTTATCACCATAATAGGGATAGCAAATATTCCTATTATTATAGTAAGAGTAATATCACATACCTTTTTAAAATTTCTTTGAAAACTATTATTTAAAATTTCAAACCCCTCTGTATATAGAAACCATTTTACCTTTATTTTTTTTACATAGATCTTTCTTTCTATCTCTTGCATAAGTTGCCATTCACAATATACCTTATAGCCTTTAATCTTTAGTTTAAAAAATTCTTTCTCATATTTTTTCATAAATTCTTCCTCTACGGAAATTATATCAATTTTTTTATCTTCTAGTATATCTTCTAGTTGTGCAAAGTTTTTTACTTGGTCTTTAGATATATATTCTAAATTACCAAAATTTCTTTCTGTATAACCTTTGTTAGCTACGATATATTCCTCAGCTTTTCCTATAAAAATACCCCTATAGGTTCCACCATCTCTATATATTTTTACCATTACCATCCTTATTAGATTAGTTACAACCCAAAGTAAAGTAAATTTGAAAAAAACTAGGCTACTCTTAGAAAAAGACCACAGTATTGTAGCTATAATTATATTTACTCCAGAGGATCTTACCCAAGGAGTCCATCTTCCATATTCATCTGTAAAATTTAATACATCAAATAGATAATAGTATAGATATATAAAAAGAAATATTATATAACTATAACTTTTCATAGGGGTACCGTAGAAATCATTCCCACCTTTTATCAAAAAAAACAAAAGGAAGAAAAATATAATTCTTAAATAAACATTTTTTTCATCTCTCATATAGTAACTCCTCAAAAATTCTTTTATATAATATATATTATACAACAAAAAAACATTTAGATTATATTTTTTCCTGGTTAACATAATTTATTTGATATATTTTAATTTAATTTAAAGGAAAAATTTTATAAAAGAAGTATAATATATAACTTGACTTTAAACTTAAAAACAATTAAAATCTTCTTATATACAAGATAAAGATAAAAATAAGAAATTATTTTATCTATAATATATATGTTAGATAAAAATTTACAAAGTTTATTAAATCAATCAAATTTGTTATAAGTATTAATGTAAATAGTACAAAGGGAGGAAAATTATGAGCTTGAAAAAAAATATTGTCTTAGGGGGACTTTTAATAAGTAGCCTCGCCATGGCAGAAAATATTTCTACCATTGCTGGATCATCTAGTGCTCTTGCAGAGTTAAACGCAACATCTAATGTAAAAAGTTCTGATAAATTATTTTATCTAGTAGATGATTATAGTGCTCTTGCTACTTTACCAGGATTTTCATTTGGTGCTCCATCTGGATTAGTTCCAGGATATGGATCAGCATTTGTAGGAGTAGGTGGAACATCTTATTCTGATGATACCGATGGAGGAATTGCATTTGGTGGAGGTTATGGAGATCCTATTAAATCTGTAGGTGGAGCTGTATCTATGTCTGTTGGTAGTATCGATCCTACTGATGGAGGAGCATTTAATAGAGGTTCTATAAATCTTAGTGTAGGTAAACATTTCCCAGAATATGGCATTGGTACATCTGTAGGTGTTTCTAATATCGATATATGGCATGCTACTAATGAAGATGAGATGGATCCTAGTTACTATGCTGCTATTACAAAACTTTTACCAAATGAGATTGCGCCAGTTATCGTAAGTGCAGGTTTTGGAAGTAATAGTTATTCTGATATGGGTAAATATGATTCTGATGACAGAGAACATAAATGGGGAGAATTCTTCTCAGCAGCAGCTTATGTACATCCTCAAATGAGTTTAATCTTAGATTATACTTCTGGAGTAACTACATTTGGTACAAGTATAGTTCCAATGCCAAACTATCCAGTTTCTGTAGGATTAGCTGCATATGATCTTTTTGAAGAAGATGACTCAGCAGATTCAGTTAAATTATTAGGAACTTTATCAATAGGTTTCTCATTCTAAATTTGAAAAACATTTAAGAAAAAAAGCTTAAAACGGAGGTAAATAATATGAAAAAAATATTTTTAATACTTACTCTTACAGCTATAATGAGTGTAGGATTATATGCTGAAGGAAAAGGAGACGCATTTGTTAATGCCATGGGTATGGGAACTGCCGCTACTGGTGGTGGTGACAGCGCTGCTACTGACGGTGGTACAGGTGGTAGTGGTGTTGGTGGTGCTACAGTTATGAATAGTATTGCCGCTGTAACTGCTACTTCTACAGTTACAACTGCTACACCATATACTTATAACAACTAATAGAACAGAATATAAAAAAATATTACTACTATTAAAAATAATATCAATAACAACAATAATGAAAGGAGCTCCTAAAAATAGGAGCTCCTTTTTCTCTCTCTTATTTGCTTTCTAAGGGTCTTCTAAAAAGTTTCCCTTGTGTTTATACATCTAAAGGATATCCACACCCTAGAATCAAGCCTTCTAACCATTGGTATTACTGGGATCTAGAGGCTAAAATTTAAAAAGGCTCAAAAGTAGCCTTATTTTACCCTAAAATTACAGTAATTTAAAATAATCCCATTATTTCAAAAAAGATTTTTCTTCGTGAAAATTCGTGTAATTCGTAACTAGGTTTTTTCTATAATTTTAAAATTTTAAATCTAAAACCTTTTTTTGTCACTAATTGCTCGAATTTAAAAGATTATACTGCTACAACACAGAAGTCTTTTTTCTTTCTTCGTGTCTATTCGTGTCATTCGTGACAAAGATTTAAAAATTTTATCATATAAAAAACTCTCTTATTTTCCTTTTAAGGTGCCTCTAAAAACTTTCCCTTGTGTTTATACATTTAAAGGATATCCACACCCTAAAATCAAGCCTTCTAACCATTGGTATTACTGGGATCTAGAGGTTAAAATTTAAAAAGGCTAAAAAGTAGCCT
>DDQV01000132.1:12746-26144 GCA_002342785.1 Fusobacteriaceae bacterium UBA2433
TAAAAAGTAGCCTTAGTGGTATCAGAAATAGCCTTAAGGGGTCACTCAGTAGCCTTATTTTACCTAAAAATTATTACATTCTACAATATATCTATACCTACCTCCTTCCTTCTTCCATCTACTTAAAATTCCCAATCTACTCAAATGACTCATTGATTTTTTTATCCCACTTACAGATATTTTTATGTTTTCACCATAATCTTTTACTGAAAACTCAAATTCTTCATAAGCTTCAAGCATGATTCTAATGAGTAAGATCTTATCTACTTTAGATAGATCCTCTCTAGATAAGATATCTTTCATATGAATAATGGGATTTGATCTATGTCTAATAAATATATCTTCCACCTCCTAAAAACTTTAAGAATTTAAAAGCCTTACACTAGGTTAAAGTAAGGATCCTACCAAGAACTAAGAAATATTTTTTCTTGATTATGTCCTTACTTTTTCCTAGGTAAAGTACAATTAAAGTTTCAATATCTTTTTAATAATATGATCTCTATTATTTTTTAGTTTCTATATCTACTACTATCTTTAAGTAAAGTAGATATAGTGTTAAAGTAAAATAAATAAATTCATATTTATCTTTAAATACCTCATCCTTTATACTTTGAAATATTAATTTTTCTAGATGAAGAAACTCCTCTTCAACAATTTTTTCTACAGGAATTAGTTTTTGTCTATCTCTCATAAATATCTCCCAATATTTATAACTGAGAATAATCTTAGTAGGTTCCTCTAGTAAATATCTAAAAGCAAATGCATAGTTTTCTGCAATCTTTCTAAATATTTTTTTGTTTTCTATATCCATTGAATGGATTTTTTGATTCTCAATCAAGTACAAATAATGAAATAATTCATGGTTTCTAACTAACTCTACTTTCTCCTTATTTTTTCTAATGTTTATAAGAAAGGGTAGAGCAGTCTCAACTATCATAACTATCTCCCTTGTACCCAACTTACTCAACTGATTCTGTATAGTTATCTATGTAATATTGATAAGCTTCTGCTTCTATCACTCTAGTTTCTAAATTTTCTAGAGTTGTTTCCGATCTAGATATCTCTTTTTCTACTGTTTCCTTCCATTCAGCATAATCAGTATAATTAGAATAATCTGGCATAGGTTCCCCTGCT
Source organism: Fusobacteriaceae bacterium UBA2433 (assembly GCA_002342785.1). Lineage (GTDB taxonomy): Bacteria > Fusobacteriota > Fusobacteriia > Fusobacteriales > Fusobacteriaceae > Psychrilyobacter. The sequence continues at coordinate 13,881 of DDQV01000132.1, forward strand.
AGTTCTTTTTCTCCAAGGAACTCAAGAGTTGCTTTGTCATCAGCAAGCTCTTTTAAATACGCTTCTTTTTTCTCATAAGTTTTATTAATTTTGGCAATAGTTTCAGACAACAAAGCTTTCTTTTCTGCTATCTCCATAACCTAACCTCCTCTTACTTAAAAAAACGATATCCGTGACCAAAAAATTTAAATTTAATCTACCCTACAAATATATATTAAGAGTTAATCAAATTTTTTTAAATAATTTATAGCATCTGAAGGTTTTATAAGATAGCACCTCAATACTTTTTTAGCAATTAAACGTTTATTCCTGATATCTTTTCTAATTGTAGAACAATCTAATCCTAATATCTCAGCAAGGGACCTTACAGTAAAATATTCTAGATCTCCTTCTAATAATTTTTTTAACCCATAATCCATATATTTCCTCCTCTTATTAAAATATATAAATTATCTTTTTTAAAATAAAAACTATATAAATTTTTTAATTTTTTTATCCTAAAAAAGATAAAATTTGACAATAATAAAAAATATAGTTTCTTAAAATAAAGCTCTCCATCCAAATATCCTTACTCCTAAGTAAACCCATATTGATCTTATAAGGCTCATTCCATCTTCCCTACATATTTTTTTTAGTAAGGTATCAGCAGTTTTTCTATATGAAGATCTTATATATCCATCTCTAATTAATTGGTATAAACAATCATGAACAAGGGACCCCCGCATGAAGTCTTTTGTATCTATTGCAGGACCACTTGGTCCATCCCAACAATACCCTTTTAAAATCTTTAATTTTAAAGTTTTTTCATTAAATATAAAATATTTTTCTTTAATTGGTTTAAGTAATTTAGGTTTTAAAATCATAAAAATTTCCATCTCCAAAAGTTTATATTTATATTTTTTATCTTTTATAAATTTGTATCTCATAAGTTACCCCCCTTTAAAATATTTTTTATACTTAGAGTATTACATATTTTTAAAAATTTGTTTTCCAAATTCCTGTTAACAGGAATGGCCTTTTTATTTCCTGCTAAAATTTTAAATTTTTTTTAAAAAAATTCATTTAAAAATATTAATTTAATAGTACAACTATACTTAAAAATAATTAAAATTCAGACTTTCAAAAAAAATTAAAAAAAATAATTGAAAATAAAGAAAAAATATTCAAAAAATATTTCAAAAAAAATCATAAAATCATCTCTTTTATTTTAAAATTTTATTAGAAAAATAAAATTATATCTCAAACAATTTAAGTATAATTTTTAATTTTAAGCATGTCAATAGTATTTTTTAATTAAAATAAAAAAAATTCAAAAAATCAAAAAAAGAGAGAAAATCTCTCTTTAAAATATAAATTTAAAATCTAAATCTTTTTTGTCACGAATTACTCGAAATTAAAAGATTATACTGCTATAACACAGATGCTTTTTCTTTTTTTGTCGCAGATTTCTCAGATTATCTCAGATTTAAAACCATAAACCTTTTTTTGCCACCAAAGGTATACGAGTATTAATTTTTTTCATACTTAAAGAAAAAAAATTAAATGTATCACCAATTAAAAAAATTACTGCTACATCACAGGAGCTTACAACCTTTTAGATTTATTCGTGTCATTCGTGACTAAGTTTTTTATCTTTTTTCTTTTTTTATTTTTTTATCTTTTTTATAATTTATCATGAATTTTTATTTTTTATATTTAATCTATAAAGAAGAAAAGAAAATTTAATCGTAAAGGCCCCTAATATTCCTCCTAAGGAATCTATAAACACATCTCTAACTTGTGCACCTCTTCCAGGAACAAAATACTGATGAAGCTCATCTAAGCCTCCTAGAATAAAAACTATAAAAATACTTTTTTTCAAACTTCCTGTAATAAGAAAGATTCCAACTCCACCTAAAAAATATAAACTAAGGTGAGCTGTCTTTCTTATTCTCTTAGACATAATTAGATATTTTTTTGTTTTTAAAGCTACATCTTCTTTAGTAACTAATCTAAGAGCTATCAAAGTTCTTCCAGATTGATTAGCAGATTCATTTCCAGGTTTAGATGAAAACCAAAATGTAATAAAAAAAATACTAATTAATATTATCTTTCCAATTGTTTGTCTTTTCATAATTACTCCCTGTAGAATTTTTTTAATTTAAAATAAAAATCTTTTTTTTGTCACGAATTGCACGAAATTAAAAGATTATACTGCTACAACACAGAAGCTTATAACCTTTTAGATTTTTTCGTGTTCATTCGTACCATTCGTGATTAAGTTTTATTTTTCTTATGTGTGAAGATTGGTGGTCATTGGTGGCTAAGTTTTTTTATCTTTTTTCTTTTTCTGTGTAATTTGTGTAATCTGTGACTAGTTTTTAATCTTTCCTTTGTGTGTCTTTGTGTTCTCTTTTCTTTGTGCTGAATTTTTATATTATCAATTACATTTCTTTTAAATATTCTTTTAGTCCTTTAGCTGTTTCCTCATTTCTCATTCCAAAATCTATATTAGCTTTTAAAAGTCCTAACTTACTTCCAATATCATATCTTTTTCCTTTAAACTTATATGCGCTAACATTGTTTCCATCTTTTATCATAGACAAAATTGAATCTGTAAGTTGTATCTCACCACCTACTCCTGGTTTTTGATCTTCTAGATGTTTAAATATATCACTAGTTAATAGGTATCTTCCTAAACAAGCCATCTTAGAGGGCGCATCTTCTAATCTTGGTTTTTCTATAAAATCTGACATTAAAACAGTATCTTCATCTAAACTTTTAATTGGTTTTACTATCCCATATTTAGATACATCTTCATCTGCTACTTCTTGTACTCTTATAACACTATTTCCATGTTTTTCATAATTTTCTATAAGTTGTTTAGTTACTTGTTTTTCTTCGTTATACATAATATCATCACCTAAAGCAATAACAAATGGTTCATCACCTATAAATGGTTTTGCTTTTAATATTGCATGACCTAATCCAAGGGGTTTATTTTGTCTTACATAAAAAATATTAGCCATAGATGATATGTATTTTATTTTTTCTAAAAGTTCTAACTTACCTTGTTCTTCTAAAGTTTTTTCTACTTCAAAAGAATAATCAAAGTGATCTTCTATAGAGTTCTTATTTCTTCCTGTTACTATTACAATATCTGTTATCCCTGATTCTACTAATTCTTCTATTATATATTGCAGAGATGGTCTATCTACAATTGTTAACATCTCCTTAGGTTGAGCCTTAGTTGCAGGTAATACTCTAGTTCCAAGTCCTGCGGCTGGTATAACTGCTTTTGTAATTTTTTTCATATTTACCTCCATCTTCATAAAAAAATTCTAATATAAAAAATTCTAAAAAAAAGTACAGAAAATAGATTTGCTATCTCTGTACTTTTTTTAATATACATTTTAATTTTATATTTTTAATATATAATTAATCTCTTGCAAATAGATCTCTTGTATATATTTTTTCCTCTACATCACAAAGATCATCACTAAGTCTATTAGTAACTATTACATCTGATATTTTTTTAAATTCATCTAGATCTTTAATAACTCTTGAATTAAAAAATGATTCTTTTTTTAATACTGGTTCATAGATAACTACCTCTACTCCCTTAGCTTTTAATCTTTTCATAACTCCTTGTACTGCTGAAGCTCTAAAGTTATCTGAATCCATCTTCATAGTAAGTCTATAGATTCCAACTATTTTTGGATCTCTTTTTAATATCTTTCTAGCTATATGATCTTTTCTTGTTGTATTGGCATCTACTATTGCTTGTATTATATTATTAGGAACTTTATCATAGTTAGTTCTCAGTTGTTGTTTATTCTCTAGCAAAATCATCTTCCAACCTAACTATATCATCTTCCCCAGTATATTCTCCTACTTGTGCTTCAATCATTATTACTGGTATCTTCCCTTCATTTTCCAATCTATGAATTTCTCCCATCTTAATATATGTACTCTCATTGGGTCTTAATAGTTTTACTTCCTCTCCTACAGTAACTGTAGCTGTTCCTGATACAACTATCCAGTGTTCATTTCTATGGAAATGTTTTTGCAAGCTTAATCTTTTTCCCGATTTTACTTCTATCCTTTTAACTTTATATCCAGGAGTATCTACCAATACCTCATAAGACCCCCATGGTCTATGGGCTTTTAAATGAATATCTGGCAGGGGCGAACCCTCTTTTTTTAATTCCATTACTCTTTCTTTTATCTTTTGGCTAGATCCTTTTTTACTGATGAGTAGGGCATCCTCTGTATCTACTACTATGAGATCTTTTACATCTATCAATTCAATATGCTTCTTAGTCAATACAAAGTTATTGCTTTCGTCGTTAGGTAGTTCCTCAGCCAGTGCATCAAAACTTCCAACATCCGACCATTTTATATTTGATGGTATTACCTTTACTATCTTAGATTTTTCCATAACTACATAATCTATACTGTCGTCTGGAATATTTAACATATCATCCATCTTTATTCTCATTTGTTTTTCTTCTAAGTTTATCTTATTTTCAAAAGCTATTTTACTTGCCTCATATATCTTAGGAGAATATTTTTTTAATTCCTCTAAAAATACTCCTGCCTTAAAACAAAACATCCCGCTGTTCCAATAATAGTTTCCAGCTTCTAAATATTTTATAGCCGTCTCCAAATCTGGTTTTTCATGAAATGCCTTAACATTAAAACCTTGAACTCCCATTGTCAATTGTTCATTGTCAATTATATATTTGGCACTCTCAATGTATCCAAATCCTGTCTCAGCAAACTCCGGAGTGATCCCAAAAGTTACCAAATTATTTTCATTAGCTAATCTTTCTGCTTCTGCCAATACTTTTTCATATTCTACTTCATCCTTGATTAAGTGATCCGATGGAGTCACCAAGACTATCTCATTGGGATCCAAATCAAAACAAGCTAAAGCTATTGCAGGAGCAGTATTTCTTCCCACTGGTTCCAATAAAAATTTAGCATTTTTAAAGTTATATTTTTTATCCTCTTCTAATTGATCGATTGCAAGAAAGTATTGATTTGTATTTGAAATAATAAAACTACTCTCACATACTTTATTATTTCTTTCTACAGTTAACTGAAATAGTGACTGATCATTAAATAATTTAACAAATTGCTTCGGCATAAGGGTACGACTCACTGGCCACAATCTAGTCCCGTTTCCTCCACATAATATAATATTTACCATTGTATTTTCTCCTTTATAAAAATTAATAAGATTTTGAGTCATGGGACAACCAAATTTTGAATCACTTATAACATTAAAAAAGTTAGCCACTATGTTTTAGTTAGTTTGTAAGACTCACCATTTATATTTAATATATGTCAATTAAATGTTCCCCTTTTAACTAGTGCATTAGTTAGCATTTTATCTAAGAAGATTTCTTCTTATCTTGAAAATTTTAAATTTGTCGAAATCATTATACAATTCAGCTCTTATTTTTTAATTTCATATATATTTTGTCTTTATTTTTTAAATCTTTATACACTTTAGTATTTCTTTTTTTAATTGTTTTAATTGGATTTCCTGCTGCAATAGAACATTCATCTAAATTTTTAGAAACTACACTACCCATTCCAATAATGCAACCCTCTCCAATATTTACTCCAGGGACTATAGAAACATTCGCGCCTATCCAAACATTTTCTCCTATTATGTTAGTATAAATATCTTCATTAGAATCATAAGGAATAGACTTTAAAAGATCTGATTTATAGTTATGATTGGAGGTCATTATAAAACAATTTGGACCTATTATTGTTCCATTTTTTATTATTAACTTTCCTTTTCCCCCTACTGAAAAATTAGGACCTAAGTATACATCATTTTCAATTTCTACTTTAACTTCTCCAAAACTATTTTTTTTAGATATTGTAACGTTTTTTCCAATTTTTAGATTTCTAACTCTTAGTAATTTTATTCTAAATAAATAAGTCCTTAATTTTTTTAATATTTTCAAAGTTTTCTCTCCTTAACTAAAAATTTAAACTATCAGATCTAATAGAGATAATATTTTTTTATAATCATTATCTAAAGCTAAAAAATCAGCATTTTTGTTAACACATTTTTCATATTTCTCTAAAGTTAATTCAATTTTTTTTGCATCATGAATATTTATAAATAACTCTTTTTTCTTTATTTGTTCATATAAATAATCAATTTTAGGGCTATACGAAAAGGTTAATGTGTCAACACTCAAAAATTCTGAAATAAAAGATGTATGCAATCTTGAAGATATATGAAAAAAAGAATCATTTATTATTTCTATTCCTTCTTTAATATTCTTAGGAGAATAAACTTTACTCCCTATCCCACGCGATCCTAAATATTTTTTAAGTTTATCACCATCTACCATATCAATATTTTTATCAAATGTTAAAATTAAAATATCACATACTATATTATTTTTTAAAAAGTAACTATTAATTACTTCACATATATAGTTCATTATTCTAATTTCTAATTTAGTATCAATATATTTTTCTAAATTCCTCCAAGTTATTGATATGTATCTTTTATTTGAAGTAAGTTTTTCATGACATTCTTTTAAATAGTTATAAACAATGTCAGGAGAATAAAACAATCCATTATTTGAGCTCATTTTCTTTGCCTTAGATAATGAATTTAAATCTCTAAAAATTGAAAAACTTGAATTATCAATAACCCACTTTGACTTTTTAAGTCTACCTTCTAATGACAATTTACCTATTCCTACACTAATAAATGCATATTTTTTTCTAAGGAATTTTATTATTTTAAACATTTTATAATTCCCATCGCCTTCTTCATTTGTAAATATAGTTCCTCCGCCCCAAAGATATAAATGTATATTTTCAAATAAAATAAATTTTATTTTTTGAATTTTATTCATTTCATACCATTTTACAATGTTGCAACCATACTTTTCTAAATCACCTTCGTACGAATCCAAGTATCTATTTGGTATCAAAACATATATTCCTTTTATTTTATTAATTTTTCTTAAAATATCAATTAATGAAATAAGTGCCATATCATCACCTATATTATTGGCCCCATAATATCCTAATACTGCTATATTTATGCCTTTCATTCATCATTCTCCTTTATAATCTTAGCTGGATTACCACATGCTATAGAATTTTTTCTGATTGATTTTGTCACAACTGATCCTGCTCCAATAATTGTATTTCTTCCAATTTCAACATTAGGTAGAATTGATGTATTTCCACCAATCCAAACCTCTTCATTAATTAAAACTTTTCCAAATGAATGTCCTCCAAATCTTATTGACTTATTTCTTTTTATATGTTTTGTAGTTGTAATAACACATGAAGGTCCGATCATAACATTATTTTTTATCTCTAATCCACCACTTCCATTAATCCAATTGTTATGTGCAATATAAACGTTATTTCCTATTGATATTTTTTTAGTTTGATTAATAATTACATTTGACCCTATTTGAAAATTTTTCCCAACTTTCTTAAAAAAAGGTTTCATTAAAAAACCTCTAATTGAACAAGTAACTTTTGAATTTGGGAGTAACCCAGTTAAAATATTTATTAATTGAATTGGCCATCCTACAATTATTATATTTAGAGTTTTATTTAAAATAAATCTCATATCTCCACCTCCCATAGTAATTTTTAACTTTTATTTATGATTTTACATATATTATTACATAGTTTATAAGTTGTATGCTCATTAACAAAATTATAACCATTTTCAACAAATTTAGAGTAAATAGATTTTTCTGTGTATATTTTTAATATTTTATCACACATTCCTTTAATATCTTTAGGATTTACTAAGAAGCCATTATAGCCATCATATATCATATCTGAAATACCGCCTACATTTGTAGATATAACAGGCAAACCATTTGCCATTGCTTCAAAAATAACTCTAGGTGTTCCTTCTGATGATGATGAAAAAACAAAAACATCATTTCCCACAAATATCTTTTTAATTTCATCATGATTTTTATAACCATGGAAAATTATATTTTCATTTAAATTATACTTAGTAATTAATTTAATTAAGTTTTTAAAATATGCGCTCGAATCATTATATGGTCCTATTATTTCAAGAGTAATAGGACGATTCATTTCTTTTAGTACTTTGCATACTTCTAATAAATTTTCTATTCTCTTTTCTTGCCTTATATAACTTACTGTAACAAGTTTAATTTCAGAAGAATTAAAAGAATAATTGTTCTTTTTATTTATTTTATCTATGGTTGTACTAACAATTTTATATACAGTAGAGTCATTATTAAATATATTAAATAATTCATTACCACATGTAAAAATAGTTATTTTTTTAGAAATACTTTTTATGTATGTCCTTTCAAAATATAAAATAAACAATTTAAATATGTTAATAAAAGAAAACTCAATACTTTTTAATAATTTAATCGGGTTTCCAACAATATCTAGATATAAACTTTTATTATTTCTTAAACAAAACTTAGAAAACAGAAGTAAAAAAGGTCCAGGATACCTAAAAAATAATTTATCAAATTTTTCTTTATTTGAATATAAAAGATTTTTAATTAATTGGTATTTTTTATAAGCTTGAGCAGTAGTCTCAAAATATGGAAGTTCTATAATATCTATGTTCATTTTTTCTAGTTCCATTTTTTCTAGTTTTACTAATTCACACACTTTTAATAAATCTTCAGTATACTTAACATTTGTAAAAGCTACTATACTCTTAAAATGTGGAGAAATATTATGTAAATAACTTTTTATAAAATCATTTACATAATATATATTATTATATTTAAATACTTTAATTGGATAAAAAAGACCTAATCTTGATTTTGATTTCATAATTTAATCACCTATCTCCTTATACTTGGTTTACTAATAATTGTTAATATTGATACTGGAATTAATAATTTCCCTATCATAGTCGAAATAATGTAGGAAAATGGTCCTGCTTGACCTACTATTACACTAGATAAAAATACCAAATAAATATATCCATAATTATTTTTACCAGTAGTTTTAATGTCTGATTCTGAAATAAAAAAACAATGCAATAATCTACAAAAAGAACCGTATAAATACATGCCAAAAATAACACCTAGAATTCCATAATTTAACCACATGTCACCAAAAGTTGAATATCCTGCTCCTCCTCTAACTGTCGATTTATTATAGCCAAAATAATCAACATAAAACTTTGAAATTAGTGATGTCTCAGGTTTATTTTTCCATATAGCTCTTGGGATTGGTGATAAAAAACCATAAAGTAAGGTTTTACCATATTGAAAATTCCATATTTCAGGCGTTTTTGAAATAAGCAATGCTGAAAAATCTAATGCACTTCCAGTTCTTTTTACAACATCTCCAATATTTCCTAATATTTCAAAATCCATAGAATTAGAAGTAAATAATTCTTTATAAATTTTAACACCAAATTCTAGCCTTGATGTTCCACTATATGATAAAACTTCATTTGATACAGCTTTATATGCAGAAACTATTGGGAAAAAGAACATTAATACAATTATTATCGTTATTATTGTTTTTAGAATTCTTTTATTGTTATAAAAGAATAAAAATAGAAATATTAATGAAATATTAATCAGACCGCTTCTTTGTCCTAATAACAACATAGAAAAAGAATAGATTAATAAAAGAATGTTTATTTTTAAACCTCTTTGTTTTTTTACAAATAAAAGTATTAATAATGCGATAATTCCAATTGTTCCTATTTGGCTTCCAATTGAAGATGGAATCCCTGAATCAGAAAAAACATTTAACCAATATATTGTATTTATTATTATTCCTAAAAAAGCAACTATCATTAATAATTTTGAATTAAAAGACCTATTAAATAATCTTTTTCCTAATTTAGAAATTTTCTTAAACCCTCTATACCTTTCATATCCAATTAAAAAGAAAAATGATCCTAAATTGGCATATACTAAAGCAATGTTTAAATCAAATACCGATAATCCAGAGCCCACTCTATTTTCTAATGGATTAAAAGACAAATACAGTCCTCTTGGAAAAAATACAAGTATAAAATAAAAAACATGAATTATTCCAAGAATATACTTTCTCCTACTTACTTTAAATTTAATTTTAGTTTTAACATAGAATAATGGTCCTATTATAGACATAAAAGCAATTATACCCAAAGAAAACTGATTTTCAGGGAAATATATTAACAAAAAACACATAAGACTACACTGGAGTAAATGTACTAATATCCAACTCATTAATTTTCACCATATAATTCTAAATATTTTTTAGATATATTCTTCCATGAATATTCCTTAGTTATCGATTTATATACCTTATCACTAATTTCAAATCTTTTTTCTTTATTTTTTAATAATTGAAATATTTTTTCAATAAAAACTTCTTCATTATTTGCTAACAAATAATCAAAATCACAACCAACATTAATTCCTACAAATGATTCACTTGTTCCAACTATTGGTATTCCTAGTGAGAAGGCTTCTAATATCTTATTCTTCATTCCAGCCCCACTAAATAAAGGTGAAATATAAATGTCTAATTTCAATAAAGCTTTCTCTAAATCCTCTACATATCCAAAGTTTTTGACATAATCAAAGTTTTTTTCATTTATAAGATCACCTAAATTACCTTTACCAATTAAATGTATTTCTATTTTTTCTCTGCCGTAAATTTCAGATAATTTAGGCCCTAATATATTAACTAAATATTTTACAGCATCAAAATTTGGACTATACTCTAAGTTTCCATGGAATCCTAAAATTATCTTATCAGAGGTTTTTTCTTTATTTTTTAAATACATATTCTCTTGTTTTGTATTTATTCCATTTGGAATAACATAATATTTCCTATCCACTATACATTTTGCATTCGTCATATCTCTACTAGTTAAAAAAACTACTTCATCAAAATTATTATATATTTTTTTTTCATAATTTTTATATAGTTTTGATACTAATTTATGATATATTTTTTTTAAAAACTTTGAATTCTTAGCATATGATCTATGTAGTAATGAAAAAGAATCACATGGTGTAATTATTTTTTTTATATCATTAATTTCTTCTAAACATCCTGCTATATTTGGACCCCAGACATGTAAAATATCAATGTCATACTTAACAATTATTTTTTTTACATCTACTACTAACTTCTTTTTTAGTTTTTCCTCTAAATACATTGGTCCTGGTGCTTTACCAAGTAAAATATATTTTAACCTTGATAGATTATTTATTTTTTCTTTGATAGAAATACCTTTGATATTATTTAAAATTAAATCAGTATCTCCCAATTTTTCATCATTATAATAATAATATAAAACGTTTGGACTAATAGTATTATCGAGATTCTTAATTACGTTATATACATGTATATTACCTCCATCAAATGGCTCTCCTGGATAATGAGAAATGTATAAGACATTATTTTTCATTTTTGCCTCCCTTTTTTATTAAGTTAATAAATTTTTCTTTAATTTCTTTCTCAGCCTCCATTTTATATATAAAATAAACATAGATTATACTTAATACAAATAACTCTCCTATTATAAAAATATAATTAAAATTCTTTGTTAAATTCAAGATAACAATTACTAATACAGTAAATAATCCTATTCTTATAGCTGATGAAATATCTATAACTTGCTTCAACTTAATATTGGCATAATAATTAGTTAATAAAAACAATATAATATAAGCAAATAGTGTTGCAATTGATGCACCTAAAGCACCATAGATTGGTATTAGTAATAAATTTAAAATTATATTAAAAATTGCCGCAAAAAAAACAATTTTAGATAATGATTGTGTATTCTTCTTTAAAATAAATAGTTTATTATTATGCATGTATATACTATAAAAAAGTGACCCTATAGCAACCAATGGAATAATCCTTGCCCCTTCAAGATATAAGTAACTTGAAAACAAAACTATAATATCTCTTGAAAAAACAACTAAACATGTAATGATAGGACATATTATAATCAATAAATACTTATTGATTTTCTTGAGTATTTCTAAACTGGCTATTTCACCTTCTGTCTCCCATTTTTTTATTAAAATTGGGTAAGCTACAAAGATAAGTACCGATGAAAAAATTGAAATAATACTATTTGAAATTGTATAAGCTACTGAATAAATAGCTACTTCTGTATTTGAAGTTAAAGCCTTTAATAAAAGTCTGTCACTTAATGATAATATCCAAGTTGACAAAAAAGTTAAAATCAAGGGAGCTCCAAATTTTAAAAAAGTTTTAATTTCAATTAAATTAAAATATTTAAAA
>DDQV01000135.1 GCA_002342785.1 Fusobacteriaceae bacterium UBA2433
AGTCTTTTTTATTTTTTGTAGTTTTTTATAGAAATTAGATGAGAATTATAACTTGCAAACTAGATCCTAAAAAAATACTATTAAGAATTGATAAGCTTAGTTAAGAATATAAAAAAACTAAGATAAATTTTATGAAAAAAAGATGATTTCTATAGAATATAAAAGTCATCTTTTTTAGTGTTTTAACTATGCATTTTTTTTAGCGTCCTTAATAAAGAATACAGTTTATAGTTTTGATAGCTCCTTTTATAATTAGTTTTTTAATTATTTAAAACCATTCCAATAATAACGACTAGATGCATTCCAAACAAGATAATTGTTCAAACCTTCTATTTTAAGAGCTTTTATTTGATCTAATAACTCTTCTTTTTTGTAATGTCTATAATTTTTAATCCATGAAGCGCTAAAGCCTTGGATCCATATTTCAATAACAGCAGGATTTTTTAAATTATTATTTCGTAAAAGAACATCTTTTGTATAATAATTTAGTAATGCAAAAGGATTATTATCTGGATTTTTTAATCCATATGTTCCATTTGCATAGTGTGATGGATAAGCCATCGGGTTTATAAAATCAACTACATTAGAGATAGATTCCCAATGTTGGCCAATATTTTCATCATTTTTTGATATACCTATTTGTCCAAAAACAGATGCAGCTACATAAACTTCTTTTTCGCTTAGTTCATCATGAGCATATTTTAAAAATCTTTGTATAACTTCAGGTTTTGTTTCAGAATATTTATTATTATAAATTAATTTTGAATTTTTTTCTAAATTTTGAACTCGATCAGGAAATCTAACATAATCAAATAAAATTTCATTGAAACCTAAATTGGCAGCTTCTTTTGCTAATTCTACATTGTAATACCAAATATTTCTATTATAAGGAGATAACCATGAAATATTATCTGAGCTTTTGTATGCATGGTTATATCTTTTGTCTAATATTACATCATTTTTATTAGAAGCAGCATAGGCTTGATCTTTAAATGTAGAAATCCTTCCAAGAATATATATATTATTATTTTTTAATTTTTTTACAAATGATTTTATATCTTTTATTCTAGGGCGAGTATATAAATTCCCTAAAGTTTTTATAGCTATAGGTGAATCGAATAATGTTCTTCCATTATCATTTTTTATATCTAAAACAAATGCATTGATATTTGTTTGTTTTGCCAATTTAATATAGTCGTCGATGTGATACATTCCATTTAGAGATATATATATAGCTTTAATATCTGATTTAGGATTAGTTTCATAAATTTTTTTATGAATAGGTTTGAATTGAACATTTCCTAATTTGTATAACTTTTTGATGTCAAAATTTTTATTAATTAATTTCTTTTTAAATTTTTGTTTTTTATCAATTGTTTGATCTAAAACTTCTTTTTCGTGTTCGTTTTTATCTGTTTGTATATCAGTTAAAACTGGAATAGTTTCAAATATATTATTGTCTTCTAATTTAAATTTAGTAATATATTTTTTCTCAATCCATCCCTTATAATTAGATTTAGTAGTTGAAATATATACCCATTCTTTTTCAAATTTTAAAATTTTTATAGGAGTCCCAATAATCAATGAGTTTTTCGGTTTTCCATCAATATTTTTTCTTAGAGTAATTAATTCTGAAATATACATAATAGGCGGTAAAAAATTTTTTTGTTCTTGAAAATAATTTTTTCTACTAGTTTGAAAAATAGAAAAAATTATAATAATGACAGATAAAAGTATGAATAATTTTATTTTTTTCATATATAATGCTCCCATATAATTATTTAATATATATCAATTATAACATAGATATAAAGATAAAAATCAGAGATTTTTTTAGATGTTTTGTGTTCTATTTTTAAGAGCTTATTAAATCGACTTGTGCCAATTTCATAAAATAATTTAAAATAGAGACGTTTTGAAGTAACATTTTAGCATCATACAAAAATATTATCAAAGGAGTCTCTGCATGAATGCATTGACTTTTAATTCTGATTTTTCAAATTTTTTTTAACATTAAATTGTAATTGGTCTCTTCCTCAAAAATACATATTTATTTTTTTGTTGATAGAATCATCAATTGGAAGGTAAAAATATTTCTACTATTTGTAGAAGCGTTTTAAATTCAAAGGACAGAAGGTTTTTAATAAGTTTTTTTTGCTTCCCATAAAGTAGGATGGCACTCTGTTCTGCTAGAAAAAATAATTCTCTTAGTCAAATGAAAACCAATAGGTCAGAACAACCATATTTCTTTTCTCCTGATAATACTATTTCTAAAAGATAAAAAAATTTTAAAAAAATTTAAGGATTAAAATAAATTTTTTCATGTTTTTGATAGAAATATATGGTCTTATTGTATGCTTTCTTTACTTGGTTATTCTAGTGGATTGTCTCGTCTTTTAGAACATAAAACTTATCTTTCCAAAGAAAATTATATAGATCATGGAAATAAATTTAAAACCAAAATAGAATTAGCATTGGAAACATTAGAAAATATTGATTTATAGTTAGATAAAAAAGTTATGTGTTTGCTAATAATTGGTATACATCTGTAAATTTTTTTAATATTTATCAAAATGTGGATTTCAAGTAATTAGTGGCTTGAAGTCAAATAGAATATTTTATTTAAATAGAAAACAATCAAAATTAAGTGAATATTCTAAAACATTAACGAAAAAAGACTTTGATGTTATTATGGTTTTATGTCAATATAATGGATAATTTTTCTTTGCATTTTTTTCAAAATTACTAAATTGCAAGTTTAATTGTCTCGCTTTAAAATCAAGCAGAAATATACACGTTTTCTAGATCTATACTTGTTAAACCATTAAATAATTTCTTTGTGTAATTACTTATGAGCGAGTCCAGAAAAATTTGCAAATTAGGAAAAAAGTTCCTATGATAATTTTTAATACAATAAAAATTTATGTTTTTTATTAATTCAAGTATAATTTCAAAATTTAAGCATGTCAAGCAAGCCTTTAAGAAAAAGGCTTCTTGGCGCATAGCTATCAAGCTAAC
>DDQV01000107.1 GCA_002342785.1 Fusobacteriaceae bacterium UBA2433
AAAGTTTTAAATCCTTCTTTTTTGATCTGTGAAAAATGTGCGAAATAATCGTTCCCGTCTTCTGCTACTATAAATCCAAACCCTTTATCGTCATTAAACCATTTAACTGTTCCCTTTAACATATATATTACCTCCGTAAAATCTCAATACAGATAAGTTTTCTTGAAAATTCATCTAACTTTAAATACAATTCAATGATTTCTTAACTAATTGAAGCTCTTGTCTGACTCTCTGTTACAAATACATAGTATCATAAAAGTTATGATAAGTAAAGTTTTATTATAATATTATAAAAAACAAATTTTTGTGTGATAAATATATATTCAATTTTAAATTAAAATTGATAAGAATAAAATAGTTTCAAAATTTTCCACTTTCAGACATTTTTCATCTCTCAACCTTAATAATACTAAGGGTTAGAAGGCTTAATTCTAGGGGGTGAATTTCCTCTAGATATACAAATAAAAAAACTTTTTAAAGATACCTTAGAAGAAAAATAAATATTTCTATAAATAATTAAATCACTAAATTCTTGACAAATTTGGTAAATTATTTGATAATATAAAAATGTTAAAAATTATTAGTTAATATTATTAGGAGGAAACAAATGAAAAAAAGGATTATAGTTTTATTGATGTCAATATTATTGATTTCAATAATAGGTTGTAATAAAGACAACAAAAGTAATACAGAAAAACAAACAGATTCAAAAAAAGAGAAAATTGTATTTAAAATTGGTGGTATCCCAGATCAAAATGCTTCTAAACTTAATAGACGTTTGGAGGAATTAGCTGAATACATAGGAGAAAAAACAAATTTAGAAGTCGAGTATATTCCAACTGTTGATTATAGTGCTCTTGTAACTGCATTTGAAAGAGGAGAGATTCAACTAGCATGGTTTGGAGGACTTACTGGTGTTCAAGCTAGAAGTGTCACTCCTAATTCAGAAGCAATAGCTCAAAGACCTAGAGATCAGGAATTTCATTCTGTTTTTATAGCTCAAAAAAAATTAAAAATTACCCAGCTTAGTGATATCAAAGGAAAAAGATTTACATTTGGAAGTGAAAGCTCTACATCTGGTCATCTAATGCCTAGATTTTTCATGGGAGAAAATAATGTAGATGCCGATAAAGATCTAGATGGAGCTCCTAATTATTCTGGATCCCATGATAAAACATGGAAACTTGTTGAGTCTGGTGCTTTCGAAGTGGGAGCCCTCAATGAAGCTGTGTGGGAAAGTGCAGTCACTCAAAATAAAGTGGATTTAGATAAAGTTGATGTTTTCTATACCACTCCTGCTTATTATGACTATAACTGGACTATAAATAATGTGGATCCTGTTTTTGGTCCTGGTACAAAGGAAAAAGTAAAAGCAGCACTTCTATCTATTGGAAGTGACAAAAAAGAAATAATGGATCTATTCCAAACAGAAAAATTTATTGAAAGTAAAAATGAAAATTATGATGCTATTAGTTCTGTAGCAAAAAAATTACATATAATTAAATAGTGGTGGTTAGTATGATTTCTAAAAATATCTTTAGAGTAACAAATTTATCTCAGATATACGAAGGAAAAGAAGTTCTTTCAATTCCTGAACTATCTATAAATTTAGGAGAAAAAATAGCCTTGATAGGATCTAGTGGCGCCGGGAAATCAACTCTTTTAGGGATATTATCTGGGACAATAGACACATATAAAGGCGATATTTATATCCAAAATCTCCCTATGAAAGTTTGTGTATCTCAAAATAAATTTCATAAAAAAGTAGGGATTATTCGTCAACATTTTGATCTAGTAGGAGAGTTATCTGTAATTAATAATGTTTTGGCAGGATTATTGGGAGAGTGGGGATTTTTTAAATCCCTTTTCTCTCTTTTTATACCTCAAGAAAAAAAGAAAGCTCTATCAGCTTTAACAAGAGTGGGTTTAAATCATAAACTATATAGAAAAACATCGACTCTATCTGGGGGAGAACAACAAAGAGTTGCCCTTGCGAGAATACTTGTTCAAAATCCTGAAGTTATTTTAGCTGATGAACCTGTAGCTTCTTTAGATCCAAAAAGAGCAGAAGATATTCTAAAACTTCTGGTAAAATTAGTCGATGAAGAAAATGAAACCTTGATAACATCCCTTCATTCAGTTGAATATGCTAAAAAATATTTTACACGAATAATTGCTTTAAAAGATGGTGAGATCTTTTTTGATCTAAAACCAAGAGAGATTACAGAAGAAATTCTTTCATCTCTTTATAGTTTTAAGGAGATGGGATAACCTATGAAGAATAAAAAAATTATTAAAAAAATTATGTTTTTAATAATACCAATTTCTATTTTTTTATGGAGCCTTATAAGTGCTGGAAACTGGAATGAGGTCATTCACTCTGGAGGGGTTCATACTCTGAAAGAAATAATTAAAGCCAGTTTATACCCAGATTTCTCCAAAGAAATTTTAAAATTAGCTATAGTATCTTCAATAAAAACAATTGTTTATGCTATGACTGGACTTTCTCTAGCACTTTTTTTTGCTTTTATCTTGGGAACTTTGGCTTCTGGTATCTTTTTTGATACAAAGTTTTATAAATTTTTTTCTATAGGGTCTTTTCGTTCCCTTCTAAGTTGTATGAGAGCTATACATGAACTTATCTGGGCTTGGTTTTTTGTAGCTGCTATAGGACTTTCTCCATTCGCAGCAATATTTGCCATAGCCATATCTTATGGTGGAACTCTTGGAAAGATCTTTTCAGATCTATTAAATGATGTCCCTAAAAAACCTTTAGAAGCTCTTAAAACTAATGGAGCTTCTAACATTCAGATTTTTATCTATGGATATCTTCCTGTGGCAATTCCTAATATGGTTAGCTACACTATGTACAGATTAGAATGTGCCGTAAGGTCCTCTACAATTATGAGTTTTGTTGGATTAGGAGGATTAGGATATCAAATTCATCTTTCATTAAATGATTTGGAATATAACGAAGTTTGGACCTATATATATTTTTTAGTTGGATTGGTCATCCTTATAGAAATTTGGAGTAATAAGATTCGAGGAAAATTTTCCCATATATCTAATGGACTTTTCTTGCTGATGATTATAATTTCATGGTATTTTATATTTAATTTTGAAAAAGCTAATTTAGGAGAATTTTTTTCTAGTAAAAGTATGTTCTATGGAAAACAATTTTTAAGAAAATTAACTAATGTTTTTGGAGAAGATTCTGCTTTTAGAGATCCTAAAATATTAAAAAACACTTTCTATCTCACATGGGATACTTTAAAAATGAGTATTTTAGCTATATCACTTTCAACTATATCTATGATATTAGTTGTTATTCCTGCAGCTAAAAACGCTTCTACTGGAGAACTTACATTGAAAAAAAAATGGTATTCTAAAATATTATTTTTATTTATTAGAGGAGCATATATATTTTCTAGAGCTATACCTGAACTTATATGGGCAACTCTTATTGTTTTTATTTTAAAACCAGGAATAATAACTGGTGCCCTTGCTTTAGCACTTCATAATTTTGGTATCTTAGGAAAGTTATGTTCTGAAGTTATAGAAGATATGGATCTTAAGCCTATTAGAAATCTTTCATCTTCTGGAGCTACTACAAGTCAACTCCTTATCTACGGGGTTTTCCCTGCTGTTATTCCTAAATTCATTACCTATATCTTGTATAGATGGGAAGTAATTATAAGAACAACAATAGTTGTTGGATTTGTAGGTGCAGGAGGTTTGGGACAACAGTTTAAACTTAGTATGAGCTTTTTTAGGTATACTGAGATTACATTACTTTTACTTTGTTATCTATTTTTAGTCGCAACAGCTGAAATTATATGTATTTTTTTAAGAAGAGCTGTCTCTCGTATATAGTTTTTAGTTGTTTATTAAAAGAGGATATTTATGGATAAGGATAAACTTCAAAAATATATTATAGAAAATATTTTCAATTGTAAAAGATATGGCTACTTTATATCTATTATCTTACATTTATTCTAAATTACTGTAATTTTGTCATAAAATAAGGCCACTGAGTACCCTCTTAAGGCTATTTCTGATACCACTAAGGCTACTTTTTAACATTTTTGATTTTTTGCCTCTCAATCCTAATGGTACCAATGGTTTGAAGGCTTTATTCTAGGGGGTAGATTTCTCCACAACATATAAATACAAGGGGAAGTTTTTAGAAGGGTCTTAGAAGGCAAATAAGAGAAGATTTAGTAAATTTAGGGGAAATTGATATTCCATAAAACATCTTTGTCACCGATTATGCAGATAGAGGCAGATTTTAACCAAGAAAAAAGATAAAACCTTGGACACAGAGGATACAAAGGAATAAAGATTTATACAGAGGAAAAACAAATAATATTCTTTTTATCTTTTTTTAGATCTGTAATAAAGTTTTAGGTGACTAATATTTTAAATTTTGTTATAATAATAACATTATAAAAATAAAATAATTTTGTAAAATGGCAAAGCAAAGGAAACTTTGTGACGCAAAACTTTAGGGTCTAAATCTTTTCATGGATATGGCAGCCAGTTGTCAAAGTTTCTCTAGGGGGACAATATGTTTAAAATTCTATTTAATAGATTTATTAAAGATAAATATCTAAAGGAAAAAACAAAAGAAGATATTATACTACTAAAAAAATTTAATAGATCTATTAGATCTAATCCAAATAATCCAGATACTTATTTCAATAGAGGAAATTTTAAGTTTCAATTAGGTGATTATCAAGGTGCTATGAAAGATTATAATATTGCTATAAAACTTAACCCTGAATATTTAGAGGCATATCATAGCAGAGCCATAGTAAAGGAAAGATTAGACTATTATAATGGGGCTATCGTTGATTACAATGTTATTTTAAAAATAGATCCATCAAATCTGTTGGCAAATAAAAACAAAAAAGTTATTCAACGAAAATTTTATTATGAACTAAAAAATATGAACACATAAAATATCCTAAACTTTAAGACTAACTACTAGTTTTAAAGTTTTTTTTTAATCTATATATTCTATGATATAATATATGCGATAACTATTAAAATTTAAAATTGATAGAGGAGATAAACTATGAAATTAGATAAAATTGAATATATAGATAGAAAAACAAATAAAATATTGGTAGAAACTGTTCCTGGAGAAAAATTTTTGAAATTTTTATACCATAATCCATTTGGAAAATTACCTTTGGAATTTTTAGTAAAAAGAAAATGCTTATCTTCTTTTTATGGAAAATTAATGGACAAAAAAAAATCTACCAATCAGATAGAAAGTTTTATAAAAAATAATTTTATAGATATGAATGATTTTCAAAAAAAAATAGGAGATTTTACTTCCTTCAATGACTTTTTCTATAGAAAATTAAAACCCAATGCAAGGAAGATAGAAGATGGTTTAGTATCACCAGCAGATGGAAAAGCCATAGGATTTAAAAAGATAGATGATTGGAATAAATTTTTTGTAAAGGGAAGTGAGTTTTCTTTAGAAAAATATCTTAATGATAAAAAATTATTGGAAAAATATAAGGGGGGAAGTATGGTCATTGTTAGATTAGCCCCTGCTGATTACCATAGATATCATTTTCCAGCTAATGGCAAGATTGGTGATAGAAACAAGATCGATGGATATTATTATTCTGTTTCACCCTATGCAATTAAAGATAATTTTAGAGTTTTCTGTGAAAATAAGAGGGAATTAACTCTACTAAAAACTAGTGAATATGGAGATATTTTAATCTCAGAGATAGGAGCTACAATGGTAGGAGGAATAAAACAAACATATACTCCTAACACCAATGTAAAAAAAGGAGAGGAAAAAGGATTTTTTACCTTTGGAGGCTCTTCAGTTTTATTGTTGTTTGAAAAAAATAAAGTTAAAATAGATCGTGATATTTTAAAAAATACAAAAAATGGTTATGAAACTATGGTATATATGGGCGAAAAAATAGGAGAATAAAATATGTATTTTAAAAAAGGAGACCTAATAATTTATAGCTTAATCATGGGAATCTTTTTTGCTTTAGGTTTTAATATTTATAATATCAAGGAAACCAAAGCGGAGAGAGCTGAAATATATGTAAATAACAAATTAAAATATACATATAAACTCCAAAAAGCAGAGAAGGATCTCTATATCGATACAGATATTGGTGGAGTAGGAATAAAGTTAAAAGATAACAAGATAAGGGTAACTTCTTCATATTCTCCTAGAAGATTATGTGTTAAACAAGGATGGATAGAAAGATCAGGTGAAACAATCATCGGAGTTCCCGATAAACTATTAATAAAAATAATAGGAAAAAATAAAGAGGAAGAGGTTGATTTTATCCTACGGTAAATTATAAAAAAGTTAGATATAGTTATTTATACAACTATATCTAACTTTTTTTTTATTTTAAAATATAGAATTTTTAATTTCTTTCTAAATCAAATGATTTAGAAAACTTAAAATCATCTGAGGGGATCAATATTTTTTCCGTCATTTTTTCTATTCTATATATTTTTTATCTTTGAACAATTTTAAAAAAAATTCTTTATCTATACTATCTATACTTTTGCAAAAATTCTAGTTATTATCTTCTCTACCCCTTATTATGTAAAGATATATTTATTTATTTTCTATTAAAGCTCCAATTTATTTTTCACAAAAAATAAATTTAAAAATATTATTTAAAAAAAAATAGATATTTTAAAATCTAAATAATATTAATTTTGGTTCTTATAAGGTTTTAATTATTCAAAATAAAAAAAAAGAATAATTTTATTCAAAAATAGATTGACATTCTTTTTAAGTTTTTGTAAGATACATTTAGTTCAAAAAATAAAAAAATATTAAATAATTGTAACATATATACACACAATTTCTATGTCAAAAAAAAAACTAGTAAAAATAATCTGATAGAGATAAACTAAAGATAGGTTTATCTAAAATAATATGAACAAAGGAGTAGAATTATGTCAGTATATGAAAAATCATTAAAATTGCACATGGAAAACAAAGGTAAGATCGAAGTTATATCAAAAGTAGAAGTTAAAACTCCAGAAGATCTAAGTTTAGCTTATTCACCTGGTGTAGCAGAGCCTTGTAAAAGAATTGCAGAAAATAAAAGTGATGTCTATAAATATACATCTAAAGGAAATATGGTTGCAGTAATTACAGATGGAACAGCAGTGTTAGGTCTTGGAAATATTGGTCCTGAAGCAGCTCTACCTGTAATGGAAGGAAAAGCAATTTTATTTAAAGAATTTGGTGGAGTAAATGCTTTCCCTATTTGTCTTGATACTACAGATACCGAAGAAATTATAAGAACTTGTAAGATATTAGCTCCTTCTTTTGGTGGAATAAATTTAGAAGATATCGCGGCTCCTCAATGTGTTGAAATTGAAAGACGATTGATTGAAGAATTAGATATTCCTGTATTTCATGATGATCAACATGGTACAGCAATAGTTGTTGCTGCTGCAGTAATAAATTCATGCAAATTATTAGGAAAAAATCTTTGTGATCTAAAAGTAGCTATGACTGGAACTGGTTCTGCTGGATCATCTATAGCTAGAATGCTTAAAGGTTTAGGAGCTAAAAGAATTTATGCTTATAACTTAGACGGTATTGTAACAAAAGATAAATATGATAAATATGACTTTTTAGTAAAAGAATTATTAGATCAAAAAATTATTGATTCTCCAGAAAATTTTGAGGAAGATTCAGTTGCAACAGTAATTAAAGGAGCAGATGTTTTTGTAGGAGTATCTGCACCAGGAATGGTAACTAAAGATATGGTTAGATCTATGAATACAGATCCTATTATTTTTGCTATGGCAAATCCTACACCTGAAATTATGCCTGAAGATGCACTAGAAGCTGGAGCAGTAGTAGTAGGAACAGGTAGATCTGATTATCCTAATCAAGTAAATAATGTATTGGCATTTCCTGGATTATTCAAAGGTGCACTAGAAGCTGGAGCTACAATTATCAATGAAGAGATGAAGATCGCAGCTGCATATGGTATTGCCAATGTTTTAAAGGAAGAAGAACTCAGAGCCGACTATATTATTCCTAGTCCATTTGACAAAAGAGTTGCTCAAGTTGTTGCTGATACTGTAAAAAAAATTGCTATAGAAAATAATTTAGTTAGAAAATAATAATCAAAATAAAACTTATATATTCCATTGCTTTCAAGGAGAAGTGGATCACTCACTATATAAATTTAGTTTAAAAAATATTAAATATAAAAGGGGATTTTAAAATGAATAAATTTAGAACTGAAGGAGATTCACTAGGAACAATGGAAGTTCCTGCAAATGCATATTATGGGATTCAATCACTTCGAGCAAGAAATAATTTTGGAATTACAGGATACGGAATATCATCTACATTTATCAAATCGATGGCCACAGTAAAAAAAGCTACATCTCTTATGAACTTAGAAGCTGGTGTTATAGAAAAAGATATTGCTGAAGCTATTATAAAAGCTTGCGAAGAAATTATAGATGGAAAATTCCACGATCAATTTATTACCGATGTAATTCAAGGTGGAGCAGGAACTTCTATGAATATGAATATAAACGAGGTCCTTGCCAATAGAGCAAATGAAATTATGGGTGGTAAATTAGGAAAATATGAATTTGTTACTCCAAATGATCATGTTAACTATGGACAATCAACAAATGATGTAGTTCCTACAAGTGGAAAATTAACTATAATCCAACTTTGCGAATCATTGATAAATGAATTAGAAGGTCTAAAAGATTCTTTATACGAAAAAGGTGTAGAATTTGATCATGTAATCAAGATGGGAAGAACTCATCTACAAGATGCTATCCCTATTAGATTAGGACAGGAGTTCAATGCTTATGCTAGACCTATAAGAAGAGATATTAAAAGAATAAAAGAAACATTGGAAGATTTTTATTTTGTTAATATGGGAGCAACAGCTGTAGGTACAGGATTAAATGCAGACGTTACATATGTAAAAGATATTGCTTCTAAATTAAGTGAAGTAACTGGCATGGATTTTAAACAAAGTACAGATCTTGTAGATGGAACTAGAAATTTAGATAATTTTGTATGGTTATCATCAGCATTAAAAGTTTGTGCTGTAAATCTATCAAAGATGGCAAACGATCTTAGATTAATGGCATCTGGACCTAGAGCTGGATTGTTTGAGATAAATTTACCGCAAAAACAACCAGGATCATCTATTATGCCAGGAAAAGTTAACCCTGTTATTCCTGAAGTAATGAATCAAGTTGCTTTTCAAATTTTTGGAAATGATCTTACAATAACTAAAGCAGCAGAAGCTGGACAGTTAGAATTAAATGTATTTGAACCAGTTTTATTCTTTAATTTATTTCAATCTATTCAAATTTTAAAAAATGGAGCTCAAACACTTAACTATAACTGTATCAAAGGAATTACTCCTAATGCAGATCGAACAGAGGAGATGGTTCAGAGTTCAATTGGAATAATAACTGCAATAAATCCCCATGTAGGATATGAAAATGCAGCTAACGTTGCTAAGGAATCATTGAAAACAGGACGAACAGTAAGGGAACTTACAATTGAAAAAGGATTATTAACTAGTGAAGAGTTAGATATAATACTAGATGTATTTAATATGACTAACCCTGGAATCTCTGGAAAAGAATTGATGGATAAAAAGAAAAAAAATAAATAATTAGATTAAAATTATTAGAGCTGGAAAATTCCAGCTCTTTTTTATATAATTTTTATTGGAACTCGTGTTAAACTTAGGTATACTTAAATTAATAAGAAAATTAAGTACTGTTGTTTAAAACTAATTAAACCTAATGTATAATTTTAAAAGGAGGAAGATATGAAGTATATATTGATGTTAACATTACTATTTTTAATGGGGTGTAGCTCTACTACAAAAAAAAATACAGGAATAGTCCAGGGAGAATTTTACCCTTGTCCAACAACTCCAAATTGTGTTTCTTCTATGGCTCCTAAAGAAAATTCCCACTATATAAAACCTATTATTTATGAAAAAATTACTAGAAAACTTGCTAATAAAAAGATCATAGAAATATTAAATAACCTTAAAAATACCAAAATTATAGAATCTAATGATAAATATATCCATGCAGAGATACAATCATCATTTTTTAAATTTGTAGATGATATAGAGTTTTATTTTCCTACAAATAAAAATATTATCCATATTAGATCTTTATCTAGAACAGGACATAGCGATTTTGGAGTAAATAGAAAAAGAATGGAAAAAATAAGAGTAAAATTCTATGAATAATATTTTTACAGCAGTCTATATATTAAATTTTATCTTTGTCATTTTTATTATTTTTTTTGAAAAAAGAAAAAATTCAAGTACTATCATATGGATTCTTATCCTTAGTTTAACTCATATATTTGGTTTTTTTCTCTATCTCTTTTTTGGATTAAGTCCAAGAAAAAGAAGGTTTACCCTCAAATATTATAAACAATTTTCATTTGATATCCAAAAATTTAAAAAAGATACAATGAGCAATACAAAATTTCATCCACAAAATAGTTTAATCCAACTATTTAATGTAAAAAATCACTCATATTTAAGAATTAAAAACGATATTAAACTCTATACAAATGGTGTAGATTGTTTCAAAGATATTTTATCTGCTATTACTTCTGCTAAAAAATATATTCATATGGAATATTTTATCTTTAAAAACGATGAGATCGGCAATGAGATTATGGATATTTTAATAGATAAAGTTAAAGATGGAGTAGAGGTTAAATTAATCTATGATGGACTAGGTTGTATCCACATCCCTAATAGTTTTTTCAAAAAACTTCAAGATGCAGGTGGAGAGGTTCTTAATTTTTTTCCACCTTTATTTTCTAGATTCAGTTTAAAAACTAACTATAGAACTCATAAAAAGATAATTTTAGTTGATGGTAAATATGGTTTTTTAGGTGGAATGAATATTGGAGATGAATATCTAGGAAGAAATAAAAAAATTGGTTATTGGAGGGATACCCATCTTCGTATAAAAGGTTCTGGTATCCTAAGTTTAGAAAGGGATTTTTTAATAAACTTAGATTTTATGAGGGAACAAAAATCAATCTTTAAAAGAAAAAATAAAAATTTAAATAACTCCATCGACAACTATCTACACTTTGAGAAAAGTAATGGTTATAGTGACCTACAAATAATTAGTAGTGGCCCAGATTATGAGGAACCATTTATAAAAAATGGAATCTTTAAGATGATTACAGAAGCTAAAAAAAATATTTATATACAAACACCATATTTTATTCCTGATGAAGTAATTTTAAATGCGTTGGAGATTGCTATTATGAGTGGAGTAGAAGTACATATTATGATTCCTTCTAAACCTGATCATCTTTTTGTTTATTGGGCGACATTTTCTTATATTGGAGATCTAGTAAAATTAGGAGCTAAATGTTATACCTATGACAATGGTTTCTTACACTCTAAATTCATGATAGTAGACGATCAAATTTGTACTGTTGGATCTACTAATATGGATATTAGAAGTTTTTTATTAAATTTCGAAATAAATGTTTTTATCTATGATCATGAGATAGCTCTTCAATTAAAAGCAGCATTTTTAGAGGATATAAAAAAATCTACATTGATCACCTCTAAAAAATATGAGAACAGAAACTTCATTATCCGATTTAAAGAATCAATTTCAAAACTTCTTTCTCCAATAATGTAAAAACACCTTATATTCTTTGACTTTGTTAATTTAACGTGTTAAAATAACATGTGTAATTTAAAAGTTTGGAGGTTTATCAATGACATTATTAAAAGTAACATTTTTTGGATTTCTATATTTTTTAAAATTAAATATCTTTGAACTATCTAAGGTAAAAAAAATAAAAGATGATAAAGATCGTATCTTCTATGCTAGAAATCTTTTTAGAGAATTTGGAAAAGGAGTTATACAAAGAACTAATTCTAATGTAGAGGTAATCTATGAAGATGAAAATGAATTTAAAAACCTTTCTATGGATCAACCTATGGTTTTAATTTCAAATCATCAAAGTAATATGGATATCCCTACTATTCAAGGTTATTTTCCATTTGTACCTGGATTTATGGCTAAAAAAGAGATGGAAACTTGGATTTTTTTTAAAACTTGGATGCCAATAACCAATTCTATATTTATAGACAGACAAAATCCTAGAGAGGGGATAAAAGCAATAAGAAAATCTGTCAAAATTATTAAAGATGGTTATCCTATGTTAGTTTTTCCAGAAGGAACAAGATCTAATACTGGCAAAGTTGGAGAATTTAAAAATGGTGGATTTAAAGTAGCTATTGATTCTAAAGCAATAATTATACCAATTACATTAAAGGGTACCTATGATATTCAAAATAATAAAAGTATTAAGATTTTTAAAAATAAAAAGGTAAAATTAACTATTGGAAAAATAGTTGATACTAAAGACTATGACAAAGAAGGTCTAAAAAATATTCATAATATAGTTAAGGACATAATTGTAAATAACTATAATAAATAATTTTAAATATATATTTCTAAATAAAAAGCTCCCAATTTGGGAGCTTTTCTTTTCGTTAAAGTAATTTTTTTAATCCCATAATGATTTTTTAAATTTTTTTAATCTTATTTTTTTATTTTTTATTAATAAGAAATAATATATAGCAGGAATAATTAATCCTCCAGAAAGAAAATTTCCAATAGTTACAGGAATAAGATTATTTATTATCATCTCTCCTAGAGTATAATGTGCTCCTAATATTTTTCCTAAGCTTAAAACATACATATTTGCTACTACATGTTGAAAACCACAAAGTACAAATAGCATCACTGGAAACCATACTCCTATCACTTTAGATATGAGATCTTTTCCAGCCATTGTCATCCAAACACCTAAAGATACTAAAACATTACAGAAAAATCCACTGGCTATAGCTTCAGAAAAATCTAAAATTGTTTTATGTTCTGCCATATGAATAGCTGTAGAGTAAAGTGCTTCAGATTTATATAGCCCTGCTGTAACAGCAAGTATCGCAGCTCCTATTGATCCTATAAAGTTTCCTATCCATACAAAAAACCAATTTCTCAATAGATTTTTTAAACTAATCTTTTTATCTAATAATGCTAAAGTTAAAAGATTATTACTTGTAAATAACGATCCTCCTACAACGATACATAACATTATTCCAACAGGAAAAACACTTGCACCTAAAAAACTAGCTAATCCTGTATCTACTCTAGTTCTCATGGTCTGAGTTATGACCATATAACCCATATATCCTAAAGCGATAAAAAATCCACCTAAAATGCCGAATAAAAATACATCAATATTTTTATTTTTAGCTTTTTTAATACCCATATTAAGAACATTATTTGCCGTTTCATAATTATCATAGATATTCTCTTTACACATAATATTCCTCCCTCTTTTTATTTCTAAATTTAAATAGTAAAATATATTATATCATAATATAATAAAAAGTTTGTTTTTTTTTGTTTTTAAATTGGAAAAAATGAAAAAAAGTACTAATATATAAATATAGAAAAAATTATTTATTAAAAAATTAGAAATATATATTATTAATTTATTGAACGTAATAGGAGGAAAATATGAGTTATTTAAATATAGAGTTAGGAGATTTTATAGATATTGTAGATTCAGATGCCCCCGCTCCTGGAGGAGGAAGTGTTGCTGCTCTAGCTTCATCATTAGGGATAGCATTATCTCGTATGATGGCATCCTTAGTTATCGAGAAGAAAAAATATAGACAATTTGATGATATGATCAAGGAAGAATTTTTAACAAAACATAGAAGACTCTTAAAGATAAGAAAAAGAATAGAAATATTAATAGATGAAGATACAAAATCTTTTGGTATACTTATGGAATCATATAAGTTACCAAAGGATAGCAAGGAAAATATAATTTTTAGAAACAATGAGATTCAAAAAGCTACTTTAAAAGCAACTGAAGTTCCTTTTGAAATAGCAAGAACATCTTTAGAAGCTATGGAATTACTTCCATTTTTTACTGAATATGGAAACATGAATGCTATAACAGATCTAGGTGTAGGAGCTATGCTTTTAGAAACAGGAATCAGAGGAGCTATACTAAATGTAAAAATAAATTTAGGCTCCTTAAAAGATCAAGATAAAGTAGATAGATTTAAAAAAAATTATGAAAGGATAGAGGAAGAATCTATAATTCTTAAAGAAGCAATTATGGATTTTGTAAATGAAAAAATTAAACTATAAACAAAAGGAGAAATTATAAATGGAACAAATTACAAACTATATGATAGAAAAATTAGTTGAGATATTAAATATTCCTAGCCCTAGTGGTGATACGGAAAAAGGAATAGCAGTGTGTAAAAAAGAATTTGAAAGATTAGGTTTAAAAACTAAAATAACTCCCAAGGGAGCATTAAAAGCAATCTTGCCTGGAAAGAAGAAAAAAAGTAAAATAATTGCAGCTCATATAGACACCCTAGGTGGAATGGTAAAGGAAATTACACCTAATGGTTATTTAAAATTAACACAAATTGGTGGATATTCTTGGAACTCTGTAGACGGAGAATATTGTACTGTTTCTACTATGGATGGAAAGATGATTAGGGGAACTATCTTATTTGAAAGATCTTCTGTTCATAACTATGGAGATTCTCCTAAAACAGAAAAAAGAACAGAGGACAATATGATAGTAAGATTAGATGAATTAGTACAAAATCTAGAAGATGTAAAAAATTTAGGAATAAATGTTGGAGATTTTATATATTTTGATCCTAGAGTAGAAGTAACTTCATCTGGATTTATTAAGAGTCGTCATCTAGATAATAAAGCTGGAGTAGCAATAATATTAGGAGTATGTAAATATATTATGGAAAATAAGATTGTTCCAGAATATACTTTAGAATTTTTCATATCTAACTACGAAGAAGTAGGTCATGGTGCATCAGGGATAGCTACTTCATTGACTGAGGAAATATTAGCTATAGATATGGCGTCTCCAGGTATTGGTCAAACTTCTAAAGAAAACAAAGTAACTATTTGTGCTAAAGATTCTTCTGGACCATATGATTTAAATATGAAAAAATGTTTGATCAATCTATGCTGTGAGAAAAAAATAGATTATGTTATAGATATCTACAAATATTATGGTTCAGATGCCAGTGCCCTCTTACGTGGAGGAGCACAGATCAAACATGCTCTTATAGGACCTGGAGTAGATGCATCTCATTCCTATGAAAGAACCCATATAGATGGAATGTTAAATACTGCTAAGTTAGTCATTGAATACTGTAAATAAAAAAAGATAAAAAGATAAATTTTGGTTTTACCAAAATTTATTTTTTTTATCTTCAAATTACAAATCTTTATAGTTTATTTTATTTATTATTTTAATCAATGTTTATTTTTTACAACTATAGCTTTTTCATTTAAAAAACTGTCAACAATTTTTTTCCTACCAGAATTTAACAATCTTTGGATTGTTCCTCGAGAAATACCCATCAACACACTTGCCTCAATTTGACTTAATCCTTCATAATCACAGATCCTAATAGCTTCAAATTCATCGACTTCAATATTATTTATTGCAATCTCTTCCATGGTGATTCCTCTTGGTTTATATACAAGTTCATTTTCTAAAAATCGACAACACCTTTTCTTTTTACCTCTCATAAACCCCTCCCCT
Source organism: Fusobacteriaceae bacterium UBA2433 (assembly GCA_002342785.1). GTDB lineage: Bacteria > Fusobacteriota > Fusobacteriia > Fusobacteriales > Fusobacteriaceae > Psychrilyobacter. Next base: position 15,689 of record DDQV01000107.1, read on the forward strand.
TTATGTGTCTATACACTTAAATTTTAATATATATATTTTTTTTTGTCAACGAGATTTATTTAGGTTACTTTTTAATTATAAAGTGGTAAACTATATTTAAAGGATTAGTGCACATAAATAATTATTTAGGGTAGGTGAAAAATGGAAAGACAGTATTATGAATTATTAGCAAAACGGTACAAAAATGTAGGTGAGGTCACAAGTGAAATTATAAATTTAGAAGCTATACTAAATCTCCCCAAGGGAACAGAGCATTATATTACAGATCTTCATGGAGAGTATCATGCATTTAGACACCTTGTAAAAACAGCATCTGGAAGTTTAAAAATAAAGATAGATGAACTTTTTGGAGATATTCTTTCATTGAAAGAAAAACATAATTTTTCTAAATTAATATTTTATCCAGAAAAAATATTAGAAGGAATTAATTTAAATGAATATGAGAGACGTCATTGGTATAGAGTATCTATAAAAAGAATATTAGCTTTATTTAAATTAGTGTCATCTAAATATACGAGATCTAAAGTAAGAAAGGCATTACCAACTGAATATGCATATATATTAGAAGAATTTTTAACATTAAACAGTAAAGATTTTAATAAGGAAGAATATTATTCTCAAATTATTTCTACAGTGATTGAGTTAGGGATAGCAGATGATTTCATTATTAAATCTGTAAATTTAATCCAACAATTATCTGTAGATAAATTACATATTTTGGGAGATATATATGATAGAGGAGCAGAACCACATAAAATTATGGATAATCTTATTAGTCACCATGATTGCGATATTCAATGGGGAAATCACGATATATTATGGGTAGGAGCATCTAAAGGACATTTTGCTTGTGTAGCTAATGTACTTCGTATCTCCCTTAGATATAGTAACTTAAAAACTTTAGAGGAAGGTTATGGGATAAACTTATTACCTCTTGGAAGATTCGCCATGGAAACTTATGAAGGAGACCCGTGTAAAGAATTTTTACCTATAGCTAACAGTGATGAATTATTTAATGATAGAGAGCAATATGTTCGTGGACAGATGCATAAAGCTATCGCAATTATCCAATTTAAATTAGAAGCAGCAGTTATAAAAGATAGACCTGAATTTCATATGGAAAGAAGGATGTTATTAGATAAAATAGATCCAGCTAAGGGAATTATTGTATTAAATGGAAAGGAATATAAGTTAACTAGCAATAACTTTCCAACTATAGATCCAAAAGATCCTTATAAATTAACAGAAAGAGAAAGTGAAATTATAGAAAAAATATCTAAATACTTTAAAAAAAGTGACAAATTACAAAAACATGCTCATTTTTTCTTTTCCAATGGAAATATATATTTAAAATATAATAATCAATTGATGTTTCATGGTTGTATTCCTATGGATTCTAATGGAAATTATAAATGTTTTACAATAGAAGGAAAGGAATATTGTGGGAAACAACTTCTAGATAAATTTGAAAAATTAGCTCGTAGAGCTTACTTTAAAGGAGATAAAAAAGATTTAGATTGGTTTTGGTATATGTGGACAGGTGAATATTCTCCACTTTTTGGCAAGGAACAGATGAAAACTTTTGAAAGATATTTTGTTAAGGAAAAAGAAACACATAAAGAGATAAAAAATCCATACTATACTTTGAGGGAAGATGAGGAAATAGTCTTAAAACTCATGGATCATTTTGGAGTTCTAGAAGAAAACGGACATATTATAAATGGTCATACTCCTGTTCTAGCAAAAAATGGTGAACTTCCTATAAGAGCAGGAAAAAAACTCCTAGTTATTGATGGAGGATTATCTAAAGCATATCAAAGAACTACTGGAACTGCAGGATATACTCTCATATATAACTCTTATGGTTTGAGATTAGCCTCACATAAACCTTTCAAAAGTATTGAGGAAGCTATTGAAGACAGCCATGAAATAATATCTGTAATACAATTAGTAGATAAAGCAGAGAGAAAAAAAGTTAAAGATACAGAAACAGGTGAACTTCTTATAAAAAATTTAAAAGACTTAAGAATACTATTAAAAATGTACAGAAGTGGTCATTTTACAAGCAAAAATTAATGTACACTATAAAAAACGAATAATATCAAAAAAAAGAGTTAAAATCAATAAAAAAGGTTGACTTTTACCCGATAAAAGATTATTATATGATCAAAGATAGATACATAAGTTAATTACGAGGTATTAGTGAACACTAAAAGGAGAATTTATGAACTTATCTGAAAGACAACATAAAATAATTGAAATTATTCAAATGAATGGTTCAATTACAGGAGAAAAAATTGCTAAAATATTAGGAGTAACAAGATCTGCTTTAAGAACTGATTTTTCTTTTTTAATAAAATCAGAGATCATAAAATCTAAAACAAAAGTAGGATATAGTTTAAATCCACAAAAACCTAAAAAAATAAATAGTTCTTTATTGAAAGATATAAATATAAAAGAATTTATAGGAGATGCTTTAGTTTTATCTGAAAAAGCAAGTATCCACGATGGAATAGTTGAAATATTTACAAAAGATTCAGGAACTATCTATATTACTAATGGAGATCTACTTTCTGGTGTAGTTTCTAGAAAGGATCTATTAAAAGCTGCTATAGGTGGAATGAACCTTTCTACACTACCAATAAGTTTAATAATGAGCAGAATGCCAAACATACATTTTTGTACTACAGATGCAACATTGTTTCAAGCAGCAGAGATAATTGTAAAAAAAGAGATAGATTCACTGCCTGTAGTTGAATATTCCGAAGAATTAAAGGGATATAAGATTCTAGGTAAAATTTCTAAAACCGATCTCAGTAAAGTTTTATTTAAAACTTTACTGTAACATCTATAATTTTTAAGGGGGAGATTTCTATTATTGATATATATTTTATTAAAGATGATGCCATAGTAGATTCAGAAGTTATCTTAAAAGTTATTGGAGATGAATTAAATCGTGAAGATTTTAAATTAATACAAATAACTGAAAAAGAGTTTGAAACTTTAGAAGTTTCAAACTCTAAAAATTTAGTTTTTTATAGTCTTAAAGATAAGAAACAACTTCGAAAATTAGAAAAAATTTGTATAGAAAAAGATTTTATATATTTTGATACCTTTAAAATCTTAAAATACGGATTTAAAAAGTTATTTGAAAAATCTAAAGCAAACTCATTTAAGAAGATGGATGAAAAATATTTTAAACGTATTGAAGCTATGGAATTTGCTGTAAAATATGATGATGGAAAGATTAGTCGTGGAATATTAGAAGCAGATCTCTTGATTGTAGGTTTATCTAGAACTTCTAAAACACCATTATCAATCTACCTCGCTAATAAAAGCGGATTAAAAATAATAAATATACCATTGGTTCCAGAAGTTCCAATTCCAAAAGAAGTCTTTGAGGCAACCCAAATAGTTGGACTTACTATATCTATAGATAAATTAAATAAAATAAGGGAACAAAGGTTAAAAACAATGAAAGCAGAAGACAAAGCATCTAGCTATGCTTCCTTCGGAAGAATATTGGAAGAATTAGACTATTCAGATAAAATAATGAAAAAATTAAGATGCCCAGTAATAGATGTGTCGGAAAAAGCTATTGAAGAAACAGCTGAAATCATTTTAAAGTTAATAAAAGCTTAAATATTCAAGGAGGATTTACCCATGAAAAAATTTATTTATTCCTTTAACGAAGGTGGAAAAGAGATGAAGTCATTGCTAGGTGGAAAGGGTGCTAACCTTTCTGAGATGACCAAATTAGAACTACCTATTCCTCAAGGATTTGTTATAACCACAGAAGCTAGTATGAAATATTATGATGAAGATGAAAAACTGTGGAAAGGATTAAAAAAAGAGGTAGAACAAAACTTAAAAAATTTAGAGGCTATGACAGATAAAAATTTTGGAGGAGAAAATCCACTCTTTGTTTCAGTCAGATCTGGAGCTGCAATATCTATGCCCGGAATGATGGATACAATTTTAAATTTAGGTTTAAATGATAAAACATATAAGTTACTTGCAACGCAAACGGGCAATGAACAGTTTGCATTTAATAGTTATAAAAGATTTATACAAATGTTTTCGGAGGTAGTATATGGAATTGAAAAATACAAGTATGATTTACTTGAAAAAGAACTTGAGAAGGATGGAGCTGAAAAAGAAACTTATATTAAAGAATATAAAAAACTCTTTAAATCAGAAGTAAACTTTAAGTTTCCAGAAGATCCAATGGATCAATTATTAGCAGCAATCGAAGCAGTGTTTAGCTCTTGGAACAATCCGAGAGCTATATACTATCGTAATTTAAACAATATCCCACATGATATTGGAACAGGAGTTACTGTTCAATCTATGGTCTTTGGTAATATGGGGGATACTTCTGGTACGGGAGTAGTATTTACTAGAAATCCATCTTGTGGTGAAAATAAATTATTTGGAGAATTTTTAATCAATGCTCAAGGAGAAGATGTTGTTGCAGGAATTAGAACTCCCAAAAAAATAGAGGAATTAGAAGATGTAATGCCTGAAACTTATAAAGAATTAGTTCATCTATGTAATCTTTTAGAGGATCATTATCAAGATATGCAAGATATAGAATTTACTATTGAAAATCAAAAATTATATATCCTTCAAACAAGAAATGGAAAAAGAACTGCCAGTGCTGCTATAAAAATAGCTACAGATTTAGTTAATGAAAGTATAATAACTAAGGAAAAAGCAATCATGATGATAGAACCTGAGATGATCTCACAACTACTTCATCCTACTTTTTCAAAAGAGGAACTATCAAATTCAGAAATTTTAGTAACTGGACTAGCAGCATCTCCAGGAGCTGCTACAGGAAAAGTATATTTTAGTTCAGAAAAAATAAAAGAAAATAATGGAGGAATCTTAGTCAGATTAGAAACTTCTCCAGAAGATATAGAAGGAATGAATATAGCAGATGGAATATTAACAGTTCGTGGTGGAATGACTTCCCATGCAGCAGTAGTTGCACGTGGAATGGGTAGATGTTGTATCTGTGGATGTGGATCTCTTGACCTCAATGAAGAAAAAAAATTCTTTAAAGTAGGAGATATAAAAATTTCTGAAGGTGATTATATATCATTAAATGGAAGTACTGGAGATGTATATCTAGGAGAGCTTAATAAAAGTAATTCTGGATTAACCGATGAATTTAAGATGATCTTAGAGTGGTCTAGTGAGATTGGAGATATGAAAGTATTAGCAAATGCTGACACAAAATTAGATGCTTTAGTTGCATATAATTTTAAAGCTGATGGAATTGGTCTTTGTAGAACTGAACATATGTTTTTTGAAGAAAAAAAAATAAATCATGTAAGAGAGATGATCTTATCTGAAAATAGTCAAGAGAGAAAAATATCTTTAGAACATCTTTTACCACTTCAAAAACTTGATTTCAAAGAAATATTTGAAGCGATGAAAGGTAATCCTATAACAGTAAGACTTATCGATCCTCCACTTCATGAATTTTTACCAAAAGAGATGGAAGAAAAATTAAAATTAACTAAATCTATGGGAATTACAATAAAAGAGATAGAAAATAGGATGTTAAAGTTAGCAGAAGTAAATCCTATGTTAGGACATCGTGGATGTAGATTAGGTATAACTTATCCTGAAATCTATGAGATGCAATCTCAAGCAATTATCGAAGCTGCTATAGAAGTAAAAAAATCTGGAATAGATGTTAAGCCTGAAATAATGATTCCTTTAGTAGGAAAGGTAGAAGAATTAGAATATTTAAGAGATAAAATTACTTTAATCGTAGATGAAATAATAGAAAATTCAGGTATAGAATTAGAATATAAGATAGGAACAATGATAGAAGTTCCTAGAGCCTGTGTTACAGCTGATGAGATTGCTAAAAAAGCTGACTTCTTTAGTTTTGGAACCAATGATCTCACTCAAATAACTTTTGGATATTCAAGAGATGACGCTGGGAAATTTATTTCTGATTATATTGAAAAAAAGATATTAGAAAAAGATCCATTTGAAACTATCGATATAAAAGGTGTAGGAAAATTAATGCAAATGGCAGTTACCCTTGCTAGAAAAGCAAAAAAAGGTATCAAGATAGGCGTATGTGGAGAACATGGAGGAG
>DDQV01000031.1 GCA_002342785.1 Fusobacteriaceae bacterium UBA2433
TGGTATCAGAAATAGCTTTAAGAGGGTACTCGATGGCCTTATTTTATGACAAAATTACAGTAATTCATATTAATTTTTTACTTTTAAAAAATAATTTTTTTGAGAAAATTTATAATAAATTGTTACTAAGATTTACTAATTTTATTTACTATTTTTGCTAAAAAAAATTAATTATGTTATACTCATTTAGTGACAAGACACATGTGTATACAATATAAAAAATGGAGGTAAAGATTAAATGGAAAGTAAACTTGAAAAGATTAAAAAGTTGAAAAAAGAAAAAAATATTGTAATATTAGCTCATTACTATGTAGATGAAGAAATTCAAAAAATTGCAGATTATATTGGAGATTCTTTTTACTTGAGCAAGATTGCTAAAAATTTAAAGGAAAAAAAAATAGTATTTTGTGGTGTTTCCTTTATGGGGGAGAGTGCTAAAATATTAAGCCCAGAAAAAAAAATATTCATACCAGAGATAAAAGCTAGTTGCCCTATGGCAAATATGGTTGATCTATATGAAATAAAAAAAATGAGAGAAAAATATGAAGATTTAGCAGTGGTTTGTTATATAAATTCAACAGCTGAAACAAAAGCTTTAGTTGATGTGTGTGTAACTTCTTCAAATGCAGAAACTATAATTAAATCCTTACCTAATAAAAATATTTATTTTATACCAGACAAAAATTTAGGAACTTATCTATCAAAAAAAATATTAGATAAAAATTTTATATTTAATAAGGGATATTGTATAGTTCATGCAAGTGTAGAGAAAGAGCAAGTATTATATATGAAAAAAAAATATCCTTTAGCTAAATTCTTAGCTCACCCTGAATGTGAATATGAGATATTAAAATTAGCAGATTATATAGGAAGTACCTCTGGAATTATAGATTTCGCTATAAATTCTCCTTGTCAGGAATTTATCATAGGAACAGAATCAGGAATCTTACATAAATTAAAAGAACAGACTTCGAATAAATTTTTTTATTCAGTTAAAGAAGATTTTTCTTGTAAAAATATGAAAAAAATTACAGTAAATAAATTATTAGATGTATTAGAAAATGAAAATACAGAAATAAAACTACCAAATGAAATTATTGAGAAAGCTTCTTCATCTTTGGAAAAAATGTTGGAATTAGGAGAGATGAATAAATTCAAAGAAGATTATGATCTAATAATCGTAGGAACAGGAGTTGGAGGCTGTTACTCTGTATTAAATTCTAATAAAGAAAAAAAAATATTGATGATAACTAAGGTTAAGTTAGAAGAAAGTGATTCTTATTTAGCACAAGGTGGGATCTGTGTTTTAAAAGATAATAAAGACTATGAAAGTTTTTTTGAGGATACGATGAAGGCAGGACACTATGAAAATAATGAAAAATCAGTAGAGGAAATGATAAAAAATTCCACTAAAATAATAGAAGATTTAATAGGATATGGAGTTGACTTTGAAAAAAAAGATGGTGAATTGAAATATACCATGGAAGGGGCTCATTCAAAGGCTAGGATATTATATCATAAAGATATAACTGGTGAAGAGATAACAAAAAAATTACTTGAAAAAGTTAAAAAGAAAGAGAACACTTTGATTTTAGAAGATACGACTTTAATTGATATAATTTCAAAAAATAATATATGTTATGGTGCTATATTAAAAGATAATAGGGGAGAGATCCACAGAGTTTATTCTAAAAATGTTATTTTAGCTTGTGGTGGAATAGGAGGAAATTTTGAAAATTCAACTAACTATCAACATTTAACAGGAGATGGGATAAAAATTTCTAAAAAAAATAATATAAAATTAAAAAATTTGGATTATATTCAAATTCATCCAACAACTTTGTATTCTAACAAAAAAGGAAGAAGATTTTTGATTTCAGAATCAATAAGGGGTGAGGGAGCAATCCTTTATAATAAAAATAAAAAAAGATTTGTAGATGAACTTATGCCTAGAGATTATGTTACAAAAAAAATATTGGATCAAATGGAAAAAGATAACTCTGATCATGTATGGTTAGATATGAGACCTATAAAAAAAAGAGGGATAGATTTAGAAAAAAGATTTCCAAATATTTTAAAACGGTGTAGGAAAGAGGGGTATGATCCAAATAAAGAATTAATCCCTATAGTGCCAGCTCAACATTATTTTATGGGTGGAATAGAAGTTGATTTAAACAGTAAAACATCTATGAAAAATTTATATGCAGTTGGAGAAACTAGTTGTAATAATGTTCATGGAGCCAATAGGTTAGCTAGTAATTCTCTACTTGAGACGTTAGTTTTTTCTAAAAATGCAATAAAAGATATTGAAAAAAATATAAAAAAAGAAGGAATGATAAAATGAATATAATTACAGAAAATTTAAATATAGACAATCTTATTTTACTTGCTTTAAAAGAAGATATATCTTCTGAAGATATAACTACAAATTCAATATTGAAGGAAAATATTTTAGGAAAGGGAAGTTTGATTGCAAAGGAAGATGGAATATTAGCGGGGATTAAGATATTTCAAAGAGTATTTCAACTATTAGATAAAAATTTAGAATTTAAAATGAATTTTAAAGATGGAGATAAATTAAAAAAAGGACAAATAATAGGAGAGATTAAAGGAGATTTAAGGATTATTCTTTCTGGGGAAAGGGTAGCTTTAAATTATCTCCAACATATGAGTGGTATTGCAACTTATACTAATGATATGGTAAAATTATTAGAAGGAACAAATACAAAATTAGTTGATACAAGGAAAACAACTCCAAATATGAGAATTTTTGAAAAATATGCTGTAAGGATAGGTGGTGGATATAATCATCGTTATAATTTGTCTGATGGTGTATTAATAAAAGATAATCATATTGCAGTAGCAGGGAGTATAAAAAAAGCAGTTGAAATGGCAAGAGAATATGTTTCCTTTGTAAAAAAGATAGAAGTTGAAGTTGAAAATTTAAAGATGGTTGAGGAAGCAATAGAAGCTAAAGCAGATATTATTATGTTAGATAATATGGATGAACTCACCATGAAAAAAGCTATAAAAATAATAGATGGACGAGTTAAAACAGAGTGTTCTGGAAATATTACAAAAACAAATATATTAAAAATATCTAAATGCGGTGTTGATTTTATTTCAAGTGGAGTAATAACTCACTCGGCTTCTATATTAGATATTTCATTGAAAAATTTTCAGAGGCTATAATTTAAAAATTAAAGGTTGGGTGATATTTATGATTGGTAATGAAAGACGGGACAAGATAATAGAGTTAATAAAAGGTTCGGAAAATCCTCTATCAGGAGGTTATTTGTCAAAAATTTTAGGAGTTAGTAGACAAATAATTGTCCAAGATATAGCTCTTTTAAGAGCTTTGAATTATAATATTATCTCAACTTCTAGAGGTTATTTAATTCATAATTTGAGTCCAAATATTCCAGAAAGAATAATAACTGTATTTCACACTGATAATCAAATTGAAGAAGAATTAAATGTTATAATTGATATAGGTGGAATAGTTGAAGATGTTTTTATTGATCATAAAGTTTATGGTCATTTGAAAGCAGAATTAAATATAAGTAATAGGAGGGAAATTCAGGATTTCTTAAAAAAGATAAATTCAGGAGAAGCTATGCCCCTTAAAAATTTAACATTTGGAAAACATTCTCATACTATAAGGGCTAAAGATGAAAAAACTTTAGATTTAATTTGTGAAGAGTTAGAAAAAAAAGGATATCTATTTCCAGAAAAAAATCAAACCTCTCAATAATTTTTTCTAATTAAAAAAAGATGATCTCTATATTTTATAGAGGTCATCTTTTTACTTTGATTTTTATTATTTATTTTCTTTAAAAGTGCTCTCTAATAAAAGTTCTTTTAATTGTGCTGTATCAACATTTCCTGGAGCCTCTGTCATTAGACATTGACCTTTATTTGTTACTGGGAATGGAATTACGTCTCTGATAGAAGCTTGATTTAACATAACCATCAACCATCTATCTATTCCAAATGCTAATCCACCATGGGGAGGAGCACCATATTTAAATGCTTCTACAAAGAAACCAAATTTTTCTTTAACTTCTGCTTCAGTTAATCCGAGTTGCTGGAATACTTTTTCTTGTACCTCTGGATTATGAATTCTAGTAGAACCTCCTCCAATTTCAAAACCATTTAATACGATATCATAAGAATTTGTTCTTACTTTATCCATTTGGTCTCCAGCTAAGAACATCTCCATATCTTCCTTTTTAATAGATGTAAATGGATGATGTTGTGCCTTATATCTTTCTTCCTCTTCACTCCATTCATACATTGGGAAATCTACTACCCATAGGAATTTAAAATCATCTTCATTGATAAGTCCTAATTCTTTACCAAATTTAAGTCTAAGAGCACCAAGACCACCATAAACTACTTTAGCTTTGTCAGCTAAAATTAATATTACATCTCCTACTTTTGCTTCTGTAGTAGAAAGTAGAGTAGCTATCTCTTTTTCTGATAAAAATTTAGCTATTGGAGAGTTGATCCCATCTTCAGTCACTTTTACCCATGCTAATCCCTTAGCTTTAAAATAAGTTTTAACATAAGTTTCTAGATCTCCTAAAACTTTTCTAGAAAAGTTAGTAGCCTGTCCTGGTGCAACTATTGCATTTACTATTCCACCTGAATTTGCTACACCAGAAAATGCTTTAAATCCACAATCTTTCATCATAGGAGTTAGATCTTTTAATTCTATACCAAATCTAACATCTGGTTTGTCCGATCCAAATCTACTCATTGCTTCATGGTATGGCATCTTTTCAAAACTATAGTTAGCTTTTTTTCCAGTTACCTTTTTAAATACAGTTTTAGTTAGTCCCTCTACATATTCCATAACATCATCCATAGTTACAAATGACATCTCAATATCAAGTTGTAAAAATTCTAATTGTCTATCTGCTCTTAGATCTTCATCTCTAAAACATTTAGCCAATTGATAATATCTTTCAATTCCACCAATCATAAGAAGTTGTTTAAATAGTTGTGGAGATTGAGGTAGTGCATAAAACTTACCTTCGTTCATCCTACTTGGAACTAAAAAATCTCTAGCTCCTTCAGGAGTTGACTTAGTAAGGATTGGAGTATCTACTTCTACAAATGTATTTGTATCCATATAGTTTCTAATTGCCATCATCATATCGTGTCTTTTTCTGATATTGTTCATCATAGATGGTCTTCTGATATCTAGATATCTATATTTTAATCTAAGATTTTCATTTACATTGGCATCATCTGAGATCTCAAATGGTAATATTTCAGATTTATTTAGGATTTCGATTGAAGTTATAAATACTTCTACATCTCCAGTAGCCATATTATTATTTTTAGAAAATCTTTCCTTTACTTCTCCACTTACTTTGATTACATATTCACTTCTAATCTTAGAAATAATATCTTTCATCTCTTTTGTAGCATCTTGAGGAACTACTATTTGAGTTACTCCCTCTCTATCTCTAAGGTCGATAAAAGTTAATCCACCTAAGTCTCTCTTAGTTGCTACCCAACCAGATAAAGTTACCATTTCACCAATATTTTCTGCTCTTAAGTCACCCAATTTATGGGTCCTGTAAATATTCATTCATTACACCTCTATTTTATTTATTATTTATTATTTTTTTTTGATATATAACCAAAATCTTTAAAGACAAAGTAAAGAGATAAAAAGTTACACAAAGAAATTTTTTTCTGCCACCAATCTACACAAATTAAATTCTTTTACTGCTATAGCACAAGAGTTTCTTTTCTTGAAACAGATTTCAAAAATTTAAAATCTAATTAATACAGATTAAAATATCTTTTTCTTGGTCTTAACCAAAAATAAATATTCGTGACTATTCGTGTAATTCGTGACTAGTTTTTATCTTTTTTCCTTGGTTAAAATCTGCCTTTGTCTGCGTAATCAGCGACTAAAGCTTTTGATTTTTTATCTTATTGTTATTTGTAAATTATTAATTATCTTATTTTTTCTAATATCTCATTAAAATTAATTATTTCTATATCTCTACTACTTAGTTCTTTTAAACCTAAAGTTTTATTTGTTTTAGACTCTGAGTCTATAATTATCTCTTTTTTAGCTCCTAGTTTAAATGCTTTTTTTCTATGGGCATTAGCTGACTTTGGTGCATATTCAATATATACTTTAACATTATTATCCCTAAGTGTATTAGCTACTAAAAATGCGTAATCTATATTTTCTTCATCTAACCAACTTATATACACATCTGGTGTATTTAAGATTTGATCTTCATTTAAAAGCATCATCAATCTATCTATTCCTGCACCAAATCCTACGGCAGAAACATCTTTATCACCAATTTGTTTTATTAAATTGTCGTATCTTCCCCCACCTAAAACTGTTCCTTGAGATCCTAATTTTTCAGTTATAACTTCAAAGACTGTACTTGAATAATAATCTAATCCCCTTACTAATCTTGGATTTTCAACATATTTAACACCAAATATATCTAAATATTTTTTTACAGTTTCATAATGATCTTTTTCTTGATCATTTAAATTATCGGGTAAAGTTGGAGCATCTATAGTAAGATTTTGACATCCTTCATTTTTACAATCTAAAACTCTAAGTGGATTAGCTTCATATCTATTTTGACAATCACTACATAGCTCATTTTTTTTAGGAGTAAGATAATCTACTAAAAGTTTTCTATATTTAGCTCTAGTTTCATTTCCACCTACAGAGTTTATATTAACTTTAAGATCTTCTATTCCTAATTTTTCCATCAATCTATATCCTACAGATATTACTTCAGCATCTGCCATAGGTGATGCATTTCCAAGAACTTCTACACCGACTTGATAAAATTCTCTATATCTACCTGCTTGAGGTCTCTCATATCTAAACATATTGTTGACATAATAATATTTAGTTAGATCTTCCTTGGCATATGTTTTATTTTCTAAATATGATCTTACTACAGCAGCAGTTCCTTCAGGTCTTAGGGTAATACTTCTATCTCCACGATCAGAAAATGTATACATCTCTTTATCTACAATATCAGTTCCTTCTCCTATCCCTCTTTTAAATAAGTCTGTAGATTCAAATGTAGGAGTTATAATCCTTCCAAAACCATAATTTTCTAATAATTCTTTTGCTGTATCTTCTATAAAATTAAATTTTAGAGCTTCTACATCATAGATATCTCTAGTTCCTCTCATTGCTTTTATCAATTTCATTTTTTCACCTCACAAAAATTTTCTAAAATACTTTCCAACCTTTTAGTCTATCATTAATGACTTCACCTAAACCAATAAATTTTTTGTCGTTGTAGATCTTATATCTATCATTTGGTTTTTTACATATTACTGTATTTCCATTTAAAAATAATTTTAATTGTTTCTCATCTGTTATCTCTACTTTTTCAAAATCAAAACTGTCTTCTATACTCGTTACAAAAGAAAGATCATCTTTTTCCCCCATCTCTTGCATCTGTTCAATGGTAAATCCATCTTCTACTATATATTCTCCTACCTTAGTTCTTCTAAGTCCATTCATATGAGCATAGGTTTTTAGTTCCTCACCCATATCAAATATAAGTGATCTTATATAAGTTCCCTTAGATACATCACAGTAAAGTTTTCCTGTTTGTGTATCTTCATCAAATTCCATTAATTCTAATTTTGAAATAGTTACGTCTCTACTTTTTCTTTCGATTACTATTCCTTCACGGGCTAGTTCATAGAGTCTTTTTCCATCTACTTTTAATGCAGAATACATAGGAGGGACTTGTTTGATCTCACCTCTAAACTTTGATAATATATTTTTTACATCTTCAAAGGTTACCTTTATATCACTCTTGTCTATAACTTCCCCCTCTGTATCATAGGTATCTGTTTTAGATCCTAAAACAAAGTCCGCTATATATGTTTTTTCCTTTGCTTCAATTACATTAGCTAGTTTTGTAGCTCTTCCAAGACAAATAACAAGAACCCCTGTTGCTAATGGATCTAAAGTTCCAGTATGTCCTATTTTTTTCATATTTAATATCTTTTTTAATTTTCTAATAACATCAAAAGAAGTATATCCTTTTGGTTTATCTACATTGATTAATCCGTTCAATTTTATCCACCTTATTTTATTTATTTTCATAACAGTATATCATATTTATTGGCCTTAAACAATGAGAGAAATCTTTTCTCGACCATCAAGATTATAGATTTATAAAAATTAAATTTATCTTTTCTATACTTTATTTATTTTTTTATTTTAACTTTTTTATTTTAGAAAGATAATTATTTACATCATAGTATATTTCTACTAATTGACTTCTTCCTAATTCAGATTCTATTGCAACGATCCCTAAACCTTTAGAAAAATAAAGATAGTACTCATCTTCATCTTTTCTATATCTTAATTTTATTGTTTTTATTTTTTTTTCCATAAAATCTATCTTTTCATCTACAGATAAGATTTTATATGTAGACTTATCATCATTTATCCAAGAAACTCCTTTTTTTATAGGGGTTCGAAGTAAAACTAAATTAGTATTAGATTTTTCATCTATATAGTTATCTTTTAATAAATTGGTTTCCCCTTCTGTGTATATTAATTTATAACTGTCTTTATCGACATGGTAGACAAGAACTCCTAGACTATTGATATCTATATTTTTTTTTTGATAAAATTCTCCATCGATCTTATCTATTACATCTATATGTTTAGCTTCATTAAATTCTCCGTCAAATACTTTGACCATAGGTTTGCTAGGCATATAGTCCTTAACATTTATTTGCTTTGGTTGTTTTGAATTTATCACAGTAAAGATTAAAAATGTTACAACTAATAAGATTATTATCCTTATATTTTTTTTCTCTAGTTTTTTCATCATAATCTATCCCCCATGTTTTATTATTTTATCCTATTAAAACTTCCCTTTCTAGGTTGTGATTTTAATTTTTCCTTAGCTGGATATCCAAAAATCATTCCATGATGAAGTTTATAACCTTCTGGAATATTTAGTAATTTTATATATTCTTTATTTTTTTCATCACTACTTTCAAATAATTTATTTATAAATCCAATCCAACAACTTCCTATGCCAATACTTTCAGCTGCTAATCCCATATTTTGACTTACAGCTCCTAGGTCATCGATAGGTGAGAATGCATCTTTACTATAGGAAAGTAAGATTAAAAGTGGAGCCTTATAGAATGCGTCGTAGTTATTGTTATTGGCCCATCCAAAGTAGAGGGGATCGTCGATATTTTTACATACTTTTTTTGTCTCTAAACTTATTTTATCCATGATCTCTTTATTTTCTATTATTGTAAGATGCCAAGGTTGTCTATTATGTCCACTAGGAGCCCACATCCCAGCTTCTACTATTTTACTTAATTCATTTTCTGTAATCATCTCTTTCTTATAAGAACGAGTAGTTCTTCTATTTTTAATTGTTTTTAAAACTTCATTCATTATTTTCCTCCGTTATTTCTTACAGTATATATTATTATACTATAACTCTTCTAAAAGTTTCAACGATATAGTATCCCAATTTTTAGAAGTTAGATATATATACTCTAAATCATATTTTTTATATAGTTGTTTCAACTTTTTATTATCTATATTTGTAGGAGTTGTATGAAGTAATATTCCCTTACTTCCTCGACTCAAATTTAGTTTATTTAGATAGTTATCAGGAGATACAAACTCATTATATGTATTTTCAAAAACTATCATAATTATATTTTTTTTAAAAAATTTATAATAACTATTATCTATATATCCAGCGTTGGTGACTATTATTTGCTCTCCAATATAGTTATAATATCTAAGATATTTATCTATTAATTTTTCATAATTTTTACTATTACTTCCCATTCCTTCATCTAAAAATATTCCGTCTATTTTCCACTCCTTTTTCCAAAGATCTATATCCTCTCTAACTTTTTTTTCATCTCTATTTCCATAATCGGTAGATACGTAGCCAATAACTTTTCCTTTGTTATCTTGTATTTGTTTTATTTTTTTCTCTAATTTGTCAAAATAATATTCATTTTCTTTTCTACTTATAGGTCCATTATTTGGATTTACAATTGTTATTACCTTATTATTTTTTGAAAATTTAGTGATTTCGTCAAAATAAATATCAAATTTATCTCCTAAGGGTATATATGCCGGAATTATATAGGCATACTTTTTAGATCTTAGCTTTTTAGACCTTAGTTTAAATGATATTAATATTCCAACTATTAATATTATTATAATTATATTTATATTTATATTTTTCATTTTTTCCCCCTGTGTTTTTTTGATAAAAAAAGTAATAAACCTCTTTATACTATATATTATACTCTATAATCTAACTAATATCTTTTTTTATCTTCTTTGAAATTATTTGACCTTTTGTCTTTAATATATAGTACCTTGTAATTACTTGTTATAAATGATAAAATTAAGAGCAAAAAAACAATGTAATGTTATATTAAAGTATAAATAAACTTAATTTATTAAAAAAATTTATAAAATTATAGTAATAAAAAGAATTTTAGGAGGCAAAGTAAAGATGATTGGAATAGGAATCGTTGGACTACCAAATGTAGGTAAATCAACATTATTTAATGCAATAACAAAGGCAGGAGCGGCAGAAGCAGCAAATTATCCTTTTTGTACCATAGAACCAAATGTAGGAATGGTAACTGTACCAGATAGTAGATTAGAGGAATTATCTAAGATAATAAATCCTCAAAGAGTTCAACATGCCACTGTAGAATTTACAGATATCGCTGGATTAGTAAAAGGTGCAGCTAGTGGAGAGGGATTAGGAAATAAATTTTTAACAAACATAAAAAATACCCAAGCAATATGCCAAGTTGTAAGATGTTTTGAAGATGAAAATGTAATCCATGTAGATGGATCTGTAGATCCAATAAGAGATATTGAAGTAATAAATGCAGAACTTATCTTAGCAGATTTAGAATCTGTAGAGAGAGGTCTTGAAAAACAAGCTAAACTACTTAGAGCAAAAAATAAGGAAGCTATGGCATTGGTTCCTGTTTTAGAAAAATGTAAATTACATTTAGAAGATTCTAAATTATTAAATACTTTAAAGTTAACATTAGAAGAATTAGAAACTATAAAGGGATATCAATTATTAACAGTAAAACCTATGATGTTTGCTGCTAATGTAGCTGACAGTGATCTTGCTACAGGAAATGCATATGTAGAGCAAGTAATTGAATATGTAAAAGATCTTAATGCAGAAGTTGTAATCGTATCAGCTCAAGTTGAATCTGAATTACAAGAGATGGAAGATGAAGACAGAGAGATGTTTTTAGAAGAATTAGGAGTGACTGAGCCTGGATTAAATAGACTTATTCGTGGTGGATATAAATTATTAGGACTTCAAACTTATTTTACAGCAGGTGTAAAAGAAGTTAGAGCATGGACTATAAAAGTTGGAGATACTGCTCCTAAAGCTGCTGGAGAGATCCATACTGATTTCGAAAAAGGATTTATCAGAGCTAAAGTAGTAGCTTACGATGAATTTATTAAAAATAATGGATGGAAAGGTTCTCAAGAAGCAGGTTCTCTTAGACTAGAAGGAAAAGAGTATATTGTAAAAGATGGAGATCTAATGGAATTCTTATTTAATGTATAAAAAAAAAGACCTTTTGGTCTTTTTTTTTTATACATTAAATA
>DDQV01000010.1:0-9740 GCA_002342785.1 Fusobacteriaceae bacterium UBA2433
ATAGATCTATAAAAGAGGAACAATTGGAAAAAATATTTTTAGATGGAAATGAAGGTAAGAGTATATATGAAAGAACAGTTTTAAAAGATAAAAAAAATATAGGGATAAAAAATCATAATTTTGAATATTTAAAACTTATATCTAAAGTAGATGGAGCTGTTACTCTAGATAATGAATTCAATCTTTTATCTTTTGGAAAATTAGTAAAATTAGATATGAAAAAAAGGAAAGAAAAGGTAGAGGGAGCTAGAACAGCAGCAGCAATAAGTGGTTCTAAATATGGTTTAGCTATAAAGGTGTCTGAAGATAAAAAAATAACTCTTTGGGAAGAGGGATTAAAAATATTAGAGATATAAAAGTCAAAAAATGGAGTTGAAGTATATGAAAGAAAGGATATTTACAGTAACTCAAATGAATAAGATGGTAAAGGAATATTTAGAAGGAAATGATAATTTTAATAATTTTTTTCTTGAAGGAGAGATATCAGGAATAAATTATTATAGAAGTGGTCATCTATATTTTACATTAAAAGATAGTAAGGCCAGTGTAAAATGTGTATCCTTTAAATATAAGTTTAAAAAAATACCAGAAGATTTAAAAGAGGGAGATAAGGTAAAAATTTTTGGAAAGGTAACTCTCTATGAAGCCAGTGGAAATTATCAAATCTTAGTAGCTCATGTAGAAAAAAAAGGAAGTTTAGGAAAACTTTTTGAGGAGTTAGAAAGAACTAAAAAAGAGATGGCTAAAGATGGATATTTTGATACAAAATATAAGTTACCCATTCCAAAGTTACCTCAAAATATAGGAATTGTAACCTCGGGAACAGGAGCAGCAGTAAAAGATATAATAAATACAGCTCAACTCAGATATCCAAATATAAATATCTATGTTTATCCTGCTAAGGTTCAAGGATTAGGTTCTGAAAAAGAAATTATAAGGGGAATTCAGATATTAGATGAAATAAAGGAGATAGATCTTATAATAGCAGGAAGGGGAGGGGGAAGTATAGAAGATCTTTGGTCATTTAATAAAAAAGAAGTAGCCTTAGCATATTTTAATAGTAAAACTCCTATTGTTTCTGCAGTAGGTCATGAGATAGATAATCTTTTAACCGACCTAACAGCAGATCTACGGGCTTCTACACCAACTCATGCTGCAGAACTAGTTGTTCCAAGAAAAGATCTACTCATTGAAAAATTAGAGGATAGAAGGAAAAAATTAAACAATAATCTTTTGGCTAATCTTAGAAATAAAAAGGAAAAATTAAAAACATTGAGAAACAGTTATATACTTAGAAGTTATTTAGATAGTATTATAGATAAAAATAATATTTTGATGGATAAGGAAGATAGATTAAAAAAAGCTATCTTTAATAGTTTAAACAAAAAAAGACATCTTTTAGAGGTGAGAATGGAAAAATTAAGTTCCTTAAACCCTGAAGGGATATTAAAGAGGGGTTATACTATAACTAAGATAGGTAAAAAAATTATAAGAGGCGTAGAAGAATTAGAAAAAAATGAAAAAATAGAGATTATCTATCATAATGGAAGGGTAATCAGTAAAGTAGAGGAGATAGATAGATGAAAAAAATATTGTTAATGTTATTATTCATGGGAACAATATCCATTGGATATGGAGAGCTTCAAGATAAATTAAAAGTTGAAGATAGTTATAATATAGTAAATAATAATTTTATAACCTATGAAGAGTATATGAATATAGGAGATAATTTTTATTTAGAAAAAGATTATATAAATTCGGCAAATTCTTATTTGAATGCCTTTAAGATTAAAAAAGATGATATTAGATCTTTAGAAGGAATAGCTAGATCCTATGAAGGTCAAAATCAAATAGAAAAAGCTTTGGGAGTATATAGAAAAATTTTACAACTAGATCCTAAAAATATTAAAGCTATACAAAAAAAATTAATCTTAGATAAAAAAAATATTTTTAAATGGAGTTATGATATAAAAGAGGAATATTTTGAGGAGTTTGAAACTTATTTAAAAAATACTAATTATAAAAATAGCCAGGATATTTATACATTAGGAAGTATATATATGAATGATAAATCTTTTGAAAGAGCCTACAATGTATTTAAGATGGATAAAGAAAAAGATTATAGAAATTATTTTGGTGCAGCTACAACGGCTAGATTTTTAGGGAAATATGATACTGCTATTTTATTTTATAATAAACTTTTATCTGAAAAACCAGATTTTTATAGGGGATATCTAGGGTTGGGAATATCTTATCAACTGAAAGGAGATTACCATAAAGCTATAGAAAATATGGAAAAGTATTTACTATACCAAGAGGATGAGAACGTTTATATAGCTATGGCAAATATCTATATAGCACAGAATAAATATAGTAGTGCTAAAGAAATTTTAGAAAAAGCACAGATTAAATTTTCTGATTCTAAAAAAATAAGGAAAAATTTAGGAGATATCTATAGTAAATTAGGAAGAAAAGATTAAAACTATTTTAAATTTTTAAATATTAAAGATGGAAATATGGAGGGGTTTATTATTAAATGAGTAAAAAAAAAATGAAGAAAAGTATGACAACGATGATGTTATTTACAGTACTGACAATAATGATATCTTTTACCCTTCTTTTAGGGATTACTTGGATTTATGATACTACAAATATATTTCGTCAGGATATAAAAAATTTAGAAGTGGTTCAAAAGAATTATATAGAAGCAGATCTAATAACTAGAGTTGAATCTGTAATTGATTATATGAGATATCGTAAAATTCAAGCTGAAAATTCTTTAAAACAAGAGTTACAGGATAGGACAGAAGAAGCGTATGAAATTATGTCATCTATCTATGAGGAGAATGTTGGAAAAAAATCAAAGATTGATATAACTAAGATGATAGTTGATACACTAAAGAATATCAAGTGCTCATCTAAAAGTAATAGATGTTGAAGAGGTTGGATATAATGAATTTGACGAACTTATAGATGTTACAAATAGTATGACAAATAGAATTAACTTTCTTTTATTTCATGATGAATTAACTGGTATATTTAATCGACGTTTTATTGTTAATAAATTAGATGAACTTTTAAAAGATAATGAAGTAAAGGAACTCTGTATTATTTTTCTAGATATTGATCATTTTAAAAGTGTAAATGATACCTATGACATGATAAAGGGGATCTAGTATTAAAAAAAATTAGTGAAATTATTGAGAAAAAACTCAAAGAATTAAGTGATAAAGATGATTTTAGTATTGGACGGTTTGGGGGAGAGGAATTTTTAGTTCTTTTAAGTAATATATCTGAGAAAAAAGGAAAAGAGATAGCAGAAAGTTTGTTATTTTTAGTAGAAAGTGAGAAAATTGAAGGGCTAGATAAACCTATTACTATTAGTGGTGGACTTGTATATTCTAAAGATCTGACTGGAGATGAATTAATAAAAATTGCAGATGAAAAATTATATAGAGCAAAAGAAAGTGGAAGGAATAAAATAATAATATAGTTTTAAAAAGTTTTTACAATATATGAAAAAAGAAGATGTTTTGTATTTAAATTTATATTGAAATTGTCATGGAGGTGATAATTTTGGATTCTTGGTATAAATTAAGAGTTGCAAAGGTAAGGGATAGTGTAATAATTAAATTGATGAATTTGTGTGAAGAATTCGAAGAGATATTTCTCCATGATAGGGCATTTTATAGTAAAATTATGAGGTTTAAAAATGAAGATATTAATAAAATTTTAAATTCTTATAAAATTAACCTTGATTTTTATAGGGAAAAAATGCTAGATTTAAATATTGAAACAATTTCTATAAAAGAAAAAGGATATCCATTATATTTAAAAAATATATCTCATCCTCCAGTATTTTTATATATAAAAGGAAAGCTATCCTTTTATGAAAAAAATATAGGAGTAGTTGGAACAAGAAAGATGAGTAGTTACGGAGAGTCTGCGTGTAAAAAATTAGTAAGTGAATTGGTAGGTGAAAAAGTAACTATAACTAGTGGTCTAGCAATTGGAGTCGATGTGACTGCCCATAGGAGAGCTTTAGCTTTAGGTGGAAATACTATAGCTGTTGTAGGAAGTGGTCTAGATATTATCTATCCCCCAGAAAATAAATATGAATGGGAAAAAATTTCTAGAGAGGGGACGCTGATAAGTGAATATCCACTGGGAACTCCTCCAAATCGATATAATTTTCCTAGAAGAAATAGGATAATAGTTGGATTGACTAGAGGTGTTGCAGTAATAGAAAGTTATAAAAAAGGTGGAAGTTTAATAACAGCTAAACTAGCTTTAGAAGAAAATAGAGATGTATTTATTATTCCAGGATTTCCAAGTTATCCATCTTTTGAAGGAAATAATAATCTTATAAAAGGTTCTTACGGTAGATTAATTACTAGTGGAAAAGATATATTAGATGAGTATGGTTGGACTAGAAAAAATGAAATTAATATTAGTTTAGACATAGGAGTGGAAGAGGAAAAAATTTATAATGCGTTAGTTGTTGAAAAAAGTTTAGATGAATTGATAAAGGAAACTAATATTCCTATAGGAAAACTTTTGGGACTATTAACAAATTTAGAATTAAAAAAACTTGTGAGAGGTATTGCAGGTGGTAAATATAGAAGAATATAATAAAGACAAAATATTGGAGTGATAGAAGTGGCAAAAAAAAATTTAGTTATAGTTGAGTCCCCTGCTAAGGCAAGTACTATAAAAAAAATACTAGGACGTAATTATGAGGTGACAGCTTCATATGGACATATAAGAGATCTTCCAAAAACGAAAATGGGGATAGATATAGAAAATGAATTTACACCATCTTATTCAACCATTAAAGGAAAGGGTGAGATAACAAAAAATTTAAGAGCCTTGGCAAAAAAATCTGATAAAGTTTATCTAGCTGCCGACCCGGATAGGGAAGGGGAAGCTATAGCTTGGCATGTAGCTCATATATTAAAACTAGATCCAAATGAAAAAAACAGAATAGAATTTAATGAGATAACTAAAAATGCAATAAGGGAAGCAGTAAAAAATCCTAGAACTATAGATCAAAATCGAGTAGATGCACAACAGGCAAGGAGATTATTAGATAGGATAGTAGGATATTCTATTAGTCCATATCTTTGGCAATTAATATCTTCTAATACCAGTGCAGGAAGGGTACAATCAGTATCGTTGAAATTGATCTGTGATTTAGAAGACGAGATAAAAGCTTTTATTCCTGAAAAATATTGGGAAGTAGATGGAAATTTTAGTAGTAATATAGATCTAAATCTTTATAAATCTGGAGATGATAGAGGAATAAAGATGTGGGATGAAAAAAAGATGGAAGAATTAAAAAAATCATTAGAAACGCTTCCAACTTTTGAAGTTACTAGTACTGAGATATCTAAGAAGACTAAGAAACCACCACTACCATTAAAGACAAGTACACTACAACAATTAGCTTCATCGTACTTGGGATTTTCAGCTTCTAAAACTATGAGAGTAGCTCAAAGTTTATATGAAGGTTTAAAAATAGATGGAACTCAAAAAGGTTTAATTACTTATATGAGAACAGACTCGACTAGGATATCTGAGGAAGCAAAAGAACAAGCTAAAGAATTTATTACAGAAAAATATGGTGAGAAATATATAGGAAAAGAAAAGAAAAAGAAAGTTGAAGATAAGAAGATACAAGATGCCCATGAGGCAGTAAGACCCACTTATATAGACTTAGAGCCTGATAACGTAGAGGAATATTTAAATTCAGATCAATATAGATTATATAAATTAATTTGGGAGAGATTTATAATATCTCAGTTAGCTTCTATGGAATATGATCAATTTACTTTGATAAGTGCTTATGATAAATATCAATTTAGAGGGATAGTAAATAAGGTAACTTTTGATGGGTACTATAAGATATTTAAAGAGGAAGATGAGATAAAAACAGCAGATTTCCCTACGATTAAAGAGGGAGATAAATTAACATTAGAAAAATTAAATATAAAAGCAGATGAAACTAAACCACCGAAAAGATTTAGTGAGTCTTCCCTTGTAAGAAAATTAGAAGCTGACGGGATCGGAAGACCATCGACCTATGCATCTATCATAGAAACTTTAAAGAAAAGAGAATATGTAGAATTTATGGGGAAATTATTTGTACCAACTAAATTAGGTTATGATGTGGAAAAAATATTAAATAAATATTTTCCAAGGATATTAGGAGTAGAATTTACATCTAGTATGGAGGATGCTTTAGATTCAATCGAAGAGGGTAAAATAATATGGACCGATGTTTTAAAAGAATTTTATGTAGGATTTAAAGAAGCTTTAGATAATTTTGATAAAGAAGTTGAAAAGATTACCAATAGAAGAATTGAATCTGATGTTCCATGTCCAGTAGATGGCTGTACAGGAAAGATGCTTTTAAAGACTGGTAGATTTGGTAAATATTTAGAATGTGAGCATTTTGAAACTTGTAATGGAAGGATACCTTTAAAAACTGTAGATATCGATGAGCAAGAATTAGAAAATGGATATATTTTTATAAATGAGATAGTACAAAAAAGAGAAAGAATTAAAAGAGGTATACCTACAGATATAGTTATTAAGGGTGTAAGATATAATCTTAAAAAGGGAAGGTTTGGAGAATACTTAGAGAGTGAAAATTACGAGACTGACAACAAAAGGCTTCCATTATCTGGAGATGTTATAGGAGTTTTAAGAGATGGTAGTATAGATATAGATGTAGAGATGATAGCTCTAAAAGAAAAATTATTAGAGATGAATGAATATTTTGAGGAAAAAGATACAGATATGAAAACAGAAGATGGATCTATGATGATCTTAAAAAAGGGAAGATATGGTGAATATTTAGAGAGTGAAAATTTTGCTGTAGATGAGATAAGAATTCCCCTTCCAACTAATATAAAAAAGATGGTTAAGGAAGGAAAGTTAGAAGAGGTAGATGGTGTAATAATAATTAAATATCTTTTAGATGAAATAAAAGCTGTGGAAGATAAACTTATAGCTGAAGCAGGGCCTTGCGAAAAATGTGGAAGTAAGTTTGAGATAAAAGCTAGTAGAAGGGGAAAATTTTTAGCTTGTAGTAATTATCCAACTTGTAAAAATACAAGAAAGATATTAAAAGATAAGGAAACGGGAGAACTTTCAGTAGCACCTATTCCAGTAAAAAAAGAAACAGTAAAAAAATCAACAACAAAAAAGAAAACAACTCCTAAAAAAATAAAAGAAGAAAAATAAAAATTATTTATTTATTTATTCCCCTCCTAACTAGGAGGGGTTTTTTTATAAAAAGCTAATATATTTTTTTAGTATAGAATAGTATTGATTAAAAATATAGAGTTATAAGCCATAAAAAAAATAAATAGAAATCATGTGCACACCGGGGATAAAAAATTAATTTATAAAAAAAAGAGATGTATTTCCACAACAGTAGAAATATATCTCTTTTGAAATAACCTTATCTTTTTGAGAATTGAGGTGATTTTCTTGCTTTTTTCTTTCCGAATTTCTTTCTTTCAACCATTCTTGAGTCTCTAGTTAAGAATCCAGCTTCTCTTAAAGCACCTTTTAAAGTTTCATCAGCCATTAATAATGCTCTAGCAACACCATGTCTGATAGCTCCTGCTTGACCAGTAGTTCCTCCACCATTTACGTTTACTGTAACTCCAAATTTCTCAGCAGTTTCAGTTAAAACTAAAGGTTGGTTTACGATATCTCCTAAGATTCCTCTTCCAAAATATTCGCTCATTACTTTTCCATTTATAGTAACACCTGTTTCACCAGGTACTAAGATTACTCTTGCTACTGAAGTTTTTCTTCTTCCAGTTCCTCTAAATTGTACAGCCATTTAAATTACCTCCTATTTATTATAATGATTTAGTTTCAGGATTTTGAGCAGCATGCTCATGTTCAGATCCAACAAATATTCTTAATCTAGTTAATTGTTGTGCACCTAATCTGTTCTTAGGTAACATTCTTTTAACTGCTAAAAATAAAGCCTCTGCAGGGTTCTTCGCTAAAACTTCTTCCAATCTTCTCTCTCTTAATCCACCTGGGAATCCTGAGTGATTATAATACATTTTGTCAGTTAATTTATTTCCTGTAACTGTAATTTTCTCCATGTTAGTGATTACTACGTAATCTCCACCATCGATATGAGGAGTATAAGTTACCTTATCTTTACCCATTAATTTCTTTGCGATTTCTGCAGCTAATCTTCCTAAAACTACACCATCAGCATTATAATGTAACCATTCTCTAACTACATCTTCTTTTCTTAACATAAAACTATATTTGTTTTTCACGTTTTGTTCCTCCTTGAAATAAATGTTATAAAATATTATTTATAACGGCTCCTCGTGGGAAAGGGCTTTATCTCAGATATTATATAACAGTTAACTCATTATGTCAATGATTTTTTGTTGACAAATGACCTTATAGAAATAGTTTTATAAAAAAAACTAAAGGAGATCCTCTAGTTTTTTTTTGATGTAGAGTTATAAAAATAATCTATATCTATAATCATATACTCACTTCTGCTTTTTATCCTATAAGGGATCATCCAAGTACCTAAACCAGAAGAAACTATAGTGTGAGTTTTATTAATTTTTTTATAACTATATCCATTTAAGTTGAGATAATTAACAAGGTGGTTCATAGGAAATAGTTGTCCATTATGAGTGTGACCACCAAGGTGTAAGTCTATATTGTTTTTTAAACTTTCCTCTATACTTTTTGGGTTATGATCTAAAACAATAATATGTGGATCTTTTATTTTACTTAGAAGAGATTTTAAATTTTTTCTGTTACTATTAGTTTTATCGTCTCGTCCAACTATACTAATATTATCGATAGTTAAAATATCATCTCTCAATAATTTTATTCCTGAGTCTTTAATAAAATCGATATTTCCATCTACTCCACCATAATATTCATGATTTCCAAGGATGGAATAGATCCCCTTTGGAAAATTATATTTTGATATTATATTTTTTATATTATCATCTATCCTATGTGGGTCATTATCAACAAAATCTCCTCCAATCAATACTAGATCGACTTTGTCATCTGTCATTTTTTCTAGAGCATGATCAAGACTATCTCCATTGAATATATTATTTAAATGAATATCACTTATAAATCCTAGTCTTAGGGTAGAGTTAGGAGTCTTTCCATCAAAAGAGATATTAAAATATTCTTTTTTTATATTTTTAAAATTAGATCTACCTATAATAGATAAACTAACGAAAA
Organism: Fusobacteriaceae bacterium UBA2433; assembly: GCA_002342785.1. Classification (GTDB taxonomy): domain Bacteria; phylum Fusobacteriota; class Fusobacteriia; order Fusobacteriales; family Fusobacteriaceae; genus Psychrilyobacter. Next base: position 9,262 of record DDQV01000010.1, read on the forward strand.
ATAAAATTATAAAAAGAGTAAAAATTTTTCTATTATGAGATATAAAATAAAATAAATCTTTATTTAAACTCTGTCCCAAAAGATAAATAATTAATAAAAATACTGATACTAAGATCAGATTATTATAATAAAATAAAAAATGTCCTGTAAATATTTCTAAAGATCTACTCTTATAAATTTTTCCAAAAATTATACCAATTAGTGGGAAATATCCAATAGTTGGGATAATAAAAAATAAGAATTTGTTAGGATAAATTTTATATCCTATAAATAAAAAAATTCCTGTGACTATTGTTAAAATAAAAAAAATTACTGATAAAAAATAAAATAATTTCATCTAACCTCCTGTGAAATTAAAGATTTTACTATATAATACCAAAATAAAAATAGATGAAAAATGCCTCCTAATAGGAAGCATTAAATTTTTTATAAATGGCGATGAGAGAGGGATTCGAACCCTCGGTACCGTTGCCAGTACG
>DDQV01000010.1:9753-26617 GCA_002342785.1 Fusobacteriaceae bacterium UBA2433
ACATACGTTCCAGGCATGCGCCTTCGACCACTCGACCATCTCACCACTGCTCAATAATAATACTATACTTTATATTATAAAGCAAGAAAAAATCTTTTGATTCGATAGATTCATAAAAATAGATTCATATTGATGAATAATTATATATGACAAGATGAAGTTCAATATTTTTTAATTTTAAAGGATCCTTAAAATATCATCGGTGGTGTAGACCATCTCAAATTTTTCTAAATTATCTATAATATGTTTTTTATTCTTAGAAGAAAGTTTTTTAGTATAATAAGTTTTAGTTTTATCGTAATTTTTAACTAACTCAAATTCCTCTAGAATCTCTATATTTTTAGGTAAGATTAGATCATCTTTTATTTTTATAGTATTATCTACGTGGATATCTTCCTTTGTAATAACCATAAAATCTTTTTTTATTTCTTGGATAGGAAGTTCATTATAAAAGATGTAATAGTCATAGTCTTCACTATACCTATCTGAAATATCTAAAAATTCTGAAAAGAAATAAGGAAGAGAATCTTTAGTAATAATTAATGTTTTTTTACTGTGTAATTTATTCCAAAGTCCCATAGTATAGATTATAGTTTTCATTCCACGATTTCCTAAGTAGATTATTAGTGGATTTTCTTTTTTTCGAAAGATAGTTGATAAAACTTTTTTTTGAAGGGGATTATAATCTAAATCTCCCAAGGTAAAAGTTTTTATATCTTTTAAGATCCCTCCAGCTTTCAAGCTAGTAGTCTTAAAATTATGTTCAGAATCTATAATGATATGGATATTGTAATTTTCAGATTTTTTTATAATCTCTGTAATTTTTACTTTAAATTTAAAATTATAATCATATGTTAAATTTTTTAATATACTTTCGGTTTGTTGAGGAAGATAACCAATTATAGATCTCCCTGAATTTACAGTTACTCCATTGGAGTATTCAAGATATACAGGAGAATTAATATCTATATCTCTTTTTGTATAGATGACTTCCTTCATTGGAAAAATTGTATCATATAGATCGATACTTTCCTTTAATAGATTTTTTTCTGAGTTTCCTTCTTTGATATCCTCTACAAACATCTTTACATTAAATCTATCCATATAGGTATCTACTTTTAATTTAAAGGCAACATCTACAGTTTTTGTTTCCACGAGTCTCTCAAAGTGATGGGAACTACCAAACCAAACACAATTTTTTAAGGTGGTACCATCTGAAGAAACAGCGTCAAACATTATATGAGTTTTATCTTTTCCTATCAATCTAACTCTATCTAATATTATATTTTTAACCTCAAAGAGAGGTGTTGCATTTCCAAAACCATAGGGTTCGGCTTTTTCTAACTCATTGTTAAAATTGTATGTAAGTTTTGTAAAACTGATCTCTTTATCTATCTTTACAGGTTTTTTAAAATCTTCATTAGATAGTTTAGAGCCTGCATCTTTATTTATTCTGTCTCTAAATTCATCTACTTTATTTGAGTCTATAGAAAATCCAGCAGCTCCTGGATGACCTCCATATTTTATAAATATTTCCTTCATGGAATTTAATCCATCTATAATTGAATATCCTTCTATACTTCTACAAGAAGCTTTTGAAATTCCATCTTTTTCCTCCATAATTATAGTAGGTTTATAATATTTATCTACAATTTTAGAAGCTACAATTCCTACTACTCCATGGTGAAATCCTATTCCAGATACTACTATAACATTATCTTCGTAGTATTTATTTTTTTCAATATCAGCTTCTACTTTTTCTAAAATATCAGATTGAACTTCCTTTCTTTCAAAGTTTTGTTCAATTAATTTTTTTGAGATCTCACGAGCTTCGATCATAGAATCACTGATAAGAAGTTTAACTGCCATCTTTGCATCTTCTAACCTACCAGCAGCATTAAAGATTGGACCTATTATAAATCCTACATCATAGGTATTAAATTTTTTATCTTCTAAATCATCAAAGACAGTTTGAAGTAAAGTTTGTAAGCCAGAATGTTTTGTATTTTTTAATTGCTCTAATCCTAATTTAGCAAAAATTCTATTCTCTGCCTTTAAAGGAACTATATCGGCAATTGTACCTATTGCAACTATATCTAAATATTTATAGATATCTTTTTTTCTACCTAAAGTTTCATAGAGTCCCATCATCAACATAAAAGCTGTTCCTACTCCTGCAAGATATTTAAAATTATAGAAGTTGTCCTCCCTTTTTGGATTGACTACAGCATATGCAGGAGGTAATATATTATTTATATCGTGGTGATCGGTGATGATAACTTCTAGTCCTATGGAGTTTCCATATTCCACCTCTTCAACAGATGAGACACCACAATCTACAGTGATTACTAGATCTCCTTTTTGTTCCTTGATATTATATAGTGATTCTTTGTTTAATCCATATCCTTCATCTCTTAGGGGAATATAGTAATCTACTTTATAACCTAACTCTTTTAAAGCAAGATAGCAAAGGGAGGTAGAAGTTATTCCATCTACATCATAGTCTCCATAGATAAATATAGTTTTGTTAGCTTCTCCCATTTCTATAATTTTATCTACAGATCTTTTTATGTCAGCAAATTCAAAGGGTGAAATTATATTTTCAATCTTTGGATTAATAAATTTTTCTATCTCTTCATATGTATCTATTCCTCGGTTGATCATTATATTAAGAAAATCTTTACTGAGTCCTAAAGACTCAAATTCTTTTGTATTATGTATATCTTTATGTACCCATCTTGTTTCCATATATTGCCTCCTAATATCTTTTCTATAATTTTAAAATATTTAGTATAAAATATCTATAATATCAAACTTATAAAGTATTATTTTCTAACTATATCTTATCATAATTAATTTATTTTGTTTTTATAATAAAAAGTCGTAAACTTATAATATAAAAAAGAAAAAGGAGGCCAAGAATGAATGAAACTTTAAAAATTATAAGCAATAGAGTATCCCTTAGACATTATGATAAGAAAAAAATATCAACTGAACATATGAATAAAATAATAGAATCAGCAATTGAGGCTCCTACAGCGGGGAATATGGTAATGTATTCAATCATTCATATTCAAGATAAAAAAACTATGCAAAAACTAGCGATATCTTGTGATTCCCAACCCTTTATAGGAACAGCTTCTGATATATTAATTTTTGTTGCTGATTTTAATAAATGGAATAATTATTATAAAAATGAAGGGATGTACCTTGAGAAAGGAAGAAAACCTAAAAATGCAGAGATGCTTTTATCTTTTGAAGATACTATGGTAGCATCTGAAAATGCTGTAATTGCAGGGGAAAGTTTAGGAATTGGGAGTTGTTATATAGGAGATATCCTAGAAAATTATAAATACCATAAAGAACTATTAAATCTTCCAGAGTACACAATACCTTTAGGGATGCTAACATTTGGATATTATCCTAAAGATTATAAGAGAATAAAAAAGAAAAGATTTGATAAAAAATTTATTGTCTTTGATGAAAAATATAAAAACCTAGATGAAGAAGAATTAAAAACTATGTTTAAATCAAAGGGAAAAGAATTTTATAATAGAAAAACTAATTCAGATTTTATGAAAAATTTTGAAAATGCAGTGGAACAATGGTTTAAAAATTGGGGAAGGGAATAAAAAATTAAAAAAATGAGCTGTTTTAAGGCTCATTTTTAAATACATATAAAGTTTATAAATTTATCTAAATATATCTTTTCTTAGCCTACTAAATTTATCAAAGGCTATTTGATTTATAAAAAAGTTGTAAATATTAGAGAGAGACATCTGATAGAAAAGATTGCAAGGGTAATACTTATTTGATATTTAATAGATGTAAAAGGAGATGCCCCAGCTAAAATTTGTCCTGTCATCATTCCTGGTAAAGCAACCAGTCCAATTGTTGCCATATTGGCAAGATCAGGTTGAAGAGATGATATGATGGATCTTTTATAAAACTCTCTAAGAGCTTCAAATTTCGTAGCACCCATGGAAAGAAGGTAAAAATATGATTCTTCTCCATCTTTTATTTGTATAAAAAAATTATTTAAAAATATAATCTGACCTTTGAGTACGTTTCCAAGAAACATGCCACTAATAGGAATAATATATCTTACTTCAAAAAAATTAATATCATGTAAAATTATATTTTTGTATAAGGTATAGATTATAATCCATGATAAAAATATAGAGCAAAATAATGGCAATATAATTTTTTTATAGTTTAACTTTACCATATCTATAGTAGATATAGATGCCACAGTTATCATAAAAAAAAGATAGATAAGATTTACAGTCCAATTATTAAGTTTAAAAATATATTCTAAATATATTCCTACTAAAAATAGTTGAAGAATCATTCGTCCAATTGAGGTAATAGATCTCTTTATAAGATTTACTTTGAAAATTTTTAATCCTAAAATTAATAAAAAAAGTGGAATAAGAAGTAAAAAAATATTAAAAAAAGATATATTCATAAGATTACCACCTCACTATTTCAAATTCATCATGATCTAACCATTGGTTGTCATGAGAGGAAATTATAACTGTTTTATTTAAGTTTTTTATAATCTTAATAACTTTTATTTTTAAATCATGATCTAGACCAGAAGTGACTTCATCTAAAAGGAGGATATCTCTGTCTAAAAGCAAAACTAATATAAGAGCAATCCTTTGTTTCTCACCTCCAGATAAAAGCAAAGGAGATTTTTTTAATATATTTTTATCTAGTTCAAATTTTTCTAAAAGATCATATAAATTGGAATTAGATAATTTTATATTTTTATTTTTTTTAAATGAAAAGATAAGTTCAATATACTTTTCTACACTCTCTTCAGTAAAAGAAATATTTTGACTGATATAAGCAAATTTTTGACGGAGAGCATCTATATTATGTTCTCCTAAAACTTCTTTATCTATAATAATATTTCCACTGTCTATAGGAATATATCCCATGATTACCTTTAAGAGGGTACTTTTACCAGTTCCAGAAGGCATCTTAAGGAGAATTTTTTTATTTTTAATTATATGTAAGTTTAAATTTGTAAAGATTGATTGTTGTCTTAAAGTCAAATCTATTTTTTCTAATTTTATCATTTTAAACCTGCCTATATTTTTTAATCTTTATATAAATCTTTATATTTATAATAATTAGTAATAACTTTTTTTATAAAATTTTGTGAATCTGAATATGGTATTTGTTCTACATCTAGATCTTTATTCTTATCTAATTTCCAAGTAGAAACCAAATCCTTTCCATCGTGAAAACTAGCTATAGTAAGACTGATATTATTGTCTAAATTTAATAGAAGAAATTTTAGATGTTTTATTCCAATGTTAAGATTTATTTCGGGATCTAAAAGTTTATCAGAGGTTATACCTGGATCATATAGTTTAGCAGTTTTAAGGTCTAACTGCATAAGTCCAAAATAAGTACTCTTAGAGATTAAATTTGGATCAAACTTACTACCTTGTTTAATAATACTAAAGATAAGTGGTTCCTCTACATCATATTTTTTACTGTATTTTTTTATTAACTCACTATAATATTTAGGATACAGGTATGGATAAAGATTTGAATATTTAGAAAAATCTTTTTCAGCAGAGAGAGAGGTCCTCATGGCTTGATCATATAGTTTAATTTTTTCTAAATAGTTAGTTCTAATAAAAATTTCAAAAACTTTATCTTCGGAAAAATTTAAGGTATCAGATTTAATATTAAGAAGTTGTGGATCACCTAACTCAGAAATTTGGTCTAATATAGTAAGGGAATCTTTATAGATACGACTCTTATAACTTATAGGATACTCCTCTAAAATTTTAGTGTTTTTAGTTATATTAAAAGCCACTTGATAATAGTAAGAGTTGAGATTATGTTTGATTATCCAGTTTAAATAGTTTGGATTTTTACTCTCGTTGTAAAGCATATTCCTATAATAACCAGCCAGGTTAGATTCTGGATAAGATTCTATATATTTAATTGCAGAATTTTTAAAAAGATCTATTTGTGATGAATTGAAATAAGATCTAGTCAAAAGTTCATGAGCTTTATCATTATTTAATTTTTTGCTATATATGATAGCATTTTCATAATCTTCTAAAATAAAATAAACTCTACCTATTAAATATATGGATTTTTCTAGATATGGAGATCTATCTACTAATTTGTATTTTTCAATAGCATCTAAAAATTTACCAGATTTTTTTAGGGCATTTCCCCAAAAATAATAATAATCAGAATCCATATTATTTAAACTTATTTGATCTTCTAAAAGTTCTATCATTAATTTATATTGGTTTGTTTCCTCTAAAATACTTAGGATATCAATGACAATCTCCTTATCATTGGAAGAATAATTATTTGAATTTTTATAGGCTTTATAAAAATCTAAAAACAAACCTTTGGAGTAGAGAAATCTTCCTACCATCTTTAGGTCATTATTTTTTAATTGGTTGAGGTGTGTATAATTTTCCTTGTATTTTATCTCTAAGAGATAGTTATAATAAGGATCTTTAGAAGCTAAAATATTGAGGGCTTTCTTTTCTAAGGGCTCTAGATCGGGAGAATAATAATCTTTTATAAGATTTAAATATTGATTACGTGCATTGGTGAAGTAACCTAATCTAGAATATATCTCTCCTAAATAAAAACTTCGTCTAAATTCAAAAAAATTAGATTTTTTAGATCCAGAATTTTTTAGGTACTTAGGCGTATAAACAGATGAATCGAGATATTTAAGTGCGTTTTTTAATTCTCCAATCTCATAGTAGTTCATGGCAATATAGTAATTAGGATAGTGAGAATTAACTAACTCAGAGTCTTTATAGATCTCTATAAAATTTTCAAATTCAATCTTTGCTTGATCAAAATTTTCATTGAGATAATGGTTCTTTGCTTGAATAAAAGATCTATAAACTTCTATATTATCTGATGAAAATAATGTGGTAAAAATAAATATATATAGTAAAATAGTTTTTTTCATAGGAGCCCCCTTTTTAATTAAAATTTTAAATTTTTATAAATTTTAATCTATCAAAGTGTAGATAGAGATATGTATATTAATAAGAGTATACCATAAAAATAGTAGATTCAAATCAGTAGTTAAAAAGAGATAGATATATTTTATTTTTAGTATTAAAAATAGTGTATACTTAATTAAGTAAAAAAATTAAATCATTAAAATAAAAAAGAAATGGTCATAATTTTATAATTTTGATATAATATTAGGGTTATTTTTTTAAAGGGGTAGGTTATATGAATAAGATAAAGATTTTAGATGAAAGTGTATCTAATATAATTGCAGCAGGAGAAGTAGTTGAAAATCCTGCTAGTATGATAAAGGAGTTGATAGAAAATTCCTTAGATGCCAATGGAAGATCTATTAGAATAGAAATAAAAAATAGTGGTCGAGATGTAAAACTTGTTGACACAGGGGTAGGAATGGAAAAAGAAGATCTATTTTTATGTGTTGAAAGGCATGCTACTAGTAAGATCAAAGATAAAGGTGATATATTTAATCTTACTAGCTATGGATTTAGAGGTGAAGCATTAGCTTCAATTAGCTCCATATCTAAGATGATTATTTCTAGTAAGACAAAAGATTCTAAGGTAGGGCATAAGATAAATTTAAATGCTGGGAAGGTTACTAAATATCAAGAGATATCTAAAATAGATGGAACAGAGATAGAGATTAAAGATCTATTTTTTAATACTCCAGCAAGACTTAAGTTTTTAAGAAAAAAATCTACTGAATATGCACGGATAAGGGAGATTGTTTTAAAGGAAGCTCTCTATAATACCGAGGTTTCATTTTCATTATTTTTAGATGGAAGGGAAGTTATAAAAACCAGTGGGAATGGGATAGAAAATACAATCTTAGAATTATTTGGTAGGAACACACTGAAAAATTCAACTAAATTTTCTTTGGGATATTGGGGTAATTTAAATCTTTTAAAATCAAATAAAGATTCAATTTATACCTATGTAAATGGTAGATATGTCAAATCAAAAACTATTGAAAAAGCAGTTTTAGATGCTTATTATACCAAACTAGTAAAGGGAAGATATCCATTTGCAGTTATATTTTTTAATATTTCACCTAGCTTAGTTGATGTAAACGTTCATCCGTCAAAAAAAATAGTTAAATTTGTAGATGAAGAGAGTGTTCATAAGGAGATATTAGATCAATTAACAGATGCTATCTATAAAGATGATAGAAAAAATTCCATTGATTTAAAAGTTGAAAGAGAGGAAGAAAAAAATAATTTTTTAGATCTTGATGAATTAGAAAATTTAATAACTCCTAGAGAAAACATTACAATAAAAACAGAACAACCAACTCTAATAAAAGAGGAAAAATTAGAAAATAAAGTTGCTGAAAGAATTGCTAAAGCTAGTAAGTATAGCCAAGAATATGAAGACATTCTTCCACCTGAAATTTTACCTTTAGAGATAAAAGAAAGAGAGATAAAAAAAGAAATAAATAAAGACAACAATATAGGAGAAGAGAGTAGACTAGAGGATAATCTAAAAGGCAATAAAAAAGATTTAGAAAAAGAAAAAAAGTCTATTGAGATTGAAAAAATTCTTTCAGCAGAGATAAATAAAGATAAAGTTGAAAAAAATTTAGAAGAAAAAATAGAGGTCAAAAATAATTATAAGGTATTAGGTCAACTTCATAATATGTATATCTTAGTAGAAACAGATGAAGAATTAGAGATCTATGATCAACATATTGTCCATGAAAGGATCTTATATGAAAAATTAAAAAAGAAACACTACAATAAAAAAATATCTATTCAAAATCTATTAGTTCCTATAAAATTAGAATTAAATGGTTATGAGATAGAAATTGTTAAGGGAAATTTAGAATTATTTAGTGAATTTGGATTTGAGGTAGAGGAATTTTGTGACAATGAAATTTTAATTAGAGGAGTTCCTATATTTAATTTTAGAGTTAGTATAGAAGAAACTTTTAAAGATCTTTTAGAAAATCTAAGTGGAAATGATCCAAGGGAAAAAGTTATTATATCTATGTCTTGTAGAAATGCTATAAAAGCTGGGGAAAAACTTAGTTTAGAAGAGATGGAAACTTTGATCTACGATCTTCATAAAGTAGGTAAATATACTTGCCCCCATGGAAGACCTATCATACTTAAGATGACCTTTGATGAGATGAATAAAAAATTTAATAGGAAATAATAGTTTGGAAAAAATTGCGATTTAATTTCCAAAAAAATGAAAAAATAAAAATAAAAATAAAAAAAAAGAAGATAAAAATAGGAAATTCTTCATTTATTGTGTAGAATTAATTAATAGCAAAAATCTTGAGCAGGGAGATAAGGATGGTAAATGTAAATATTATTTGTGTAGGAAAGATAAAAGAAAAATATATTAATATGGGAATAGATGAGTTTAGCAAAAGATTATCTGCCTATACAAGATTAAAAATTATTGAATTAAAGGAAGATGGAAATGATAAAAATAGAAATCAATCTATGGAGAAGGAAGCCAAACAAATAATAGAGACAATCTCTAAAAATAAAGGGCACTCCATTCTTATGGATATTGGTGGAAAAAAGTTTTCATCGGAAGAAATGGCTAAAAAGATAGAACAAATAACAGTCAATGGAAGTAGTACGATTAACTTTATTATTGGTGGATCTTACGGGGTTACCAAGGAAGTTAGAAATGTTGTTGATTTGAGAATGAGTTTTTCAGATCTAACATTCCCTCATCAATTGATGAGACTTATACTGTTTGAACAAGTTTATCGTTGGTTCAGTATATTAGGAAATAGTAAATATCATAAGTGAGGTGGATAAAATGTATGCTATCGGAGAAAATTTTGAATATATGATAGAAGATGAAGAGTACGATATATCTGTAGTAGGAGATATAATAATGTTTGGTGATGAATATTTAATTGGTGAAGATTTAGACGGTAAAAAATATGTTTTTATATATAAAGAAGATGAAGAAATTGTAGAATTAGTAGAAGACTTAGATGAGTCATCAGATATATTAGATAACTGGGAAGAGGAATATGCTGTCGGTGGAATTGATATTGGTGATTGGGATGATGATTCATACTATGAACGAGAAGATAAGATAACTACTGGTTCAGATACTACAGAAGTATATTTTGAAGAGGAAGATTTTTCTGAATTTGAACTTGAAGAAGATGTAGATTCATTTATAACTGGTCTGTTGGAGGAATAAAAAGATGAAATTAAGGATAAGAACGACAGATAGTTTTGGGGAAAGTTATGATGCTACCTTTGATGCTACCAAGGAAGAAAATAAGACCGGGATCAAATATACGTATTCTGATGAATATGCAAATGTAAAGATATTTATTTTAAAAAATAAGGTACAAATAGTAAGAGATGGAGATATAAAGAGTAATAAGCTATTGAAGTTAGATCAAAAAACAATTTTTGCTTATAGAGCATCATATATGAATAGAAATTTTGAGATATTTACAAAATCCCTTCTTATAAAAGAAAAAAAAATTAGAGCAATCTATTCTATTACTGAGGAAGAAGAAGTTGTAAATGAACTGACGTTAAAGATAGATGAACTATAATGTATGGTAAAAAAATTAAAAATTTGATATAATAGTGCGAAAGATTGATCTATTTTTTATTTAAAATTAACCTTTGGAGGATGAGATGAAAAAAATAATATTATTTATAACCATCTTATTGGGGGTTAATATGTTATCTTATAGTGAGATAGATAGTTATGAGATGGAGAACCAAGCTAAAAAAGAGATAATAAAAGAATTATCTTTATTTTATGGGGGGGATAAAAAAATATATTCAAAGGGTGTCCATAAGCAAAATATTAATTTTATTTTGTCTGAAGTTCAACCTGAGGGATCTAAAAAAATTGAATATGATTTCAAAACTATTTTAAATGGTCAAATAATAGATTTAAATATAGATGAAAAGATTGAATTTAAAAATATTATGGATTTAGAAAAATTAAAAGTAACAGGAAAAACATATAAAAATTCCTCTGTAGATTTTAAAAAAAATAATGAAAATTTAGAAATTAGCTTTTCTAGTATAGGAGAATATAAGATATCTTTTACAGATAGAGATAAAGTAATAAAAGAGATAATCATTAGAAAAAATGCAAAATATATACCATTAGCTAAAGATATTGAAAAAAATATAGAAGAGGCATATAATAATATAGATTTTAAATTTTTAAATGATAATTTACTGCTTTTAGAAACTTTTTTTCCAGATTCAGAAAATATAGAAAAAGGTCTTTTCTATGCTCTTGAGTTAAACCAAAAAAATAAGAACTATGATATGGTAAGAAAAAATTCAAAAACATTAGTAAGTAGATATAAATTATCTGATGAAAAGGAAGAAGAGATAATAAACATATATACAGATGCCTTAAAAAAATTAGGTAAAGTAGATGAATATCTTGAATTTTTAGCAAAGTTATCTAACTATAAGGAAAAATATGAGATAGAATATTTAGATGCTTCTATAGAGTATGAAAGATACAGTTCAAAAGCTATTAAATTAGCAGAAACTCAAGTCCTAACGGAACCAATTTCAAAAACATTGGTATATTTAGGAGATTACTATTACCATTTAAAAGATTATAATAAAGCAATAGGCTATTATAAAAAAGGTGAAGATTTAGAAAAATTGACTTTAATATATTTAGAGACAGGTGATAAGACAAATTTAGAAACTTTAAAATCAAGTGCAACATCTGAACAACTAGAAAAAATAAATCAGATAGAGATGAAGTATTTAGAACAAAAAAAATTAGAAAGTTATATTGAAACTGCTGAAAAATATGTTCAACAGGGAAGGTTACAAGAGGCAGAGTTTTATTATAAACGAGCTTTAGGAAAAGATTTACACCCTGATTTAAAAAGTAATATCTACTATAAATTAGTGGATCTATACTATAAGTTAGATGAATTTAAATTAGCAGAAGAAAATTTAAAATTTGTAGATATTAAAGTTTTAAATGAAAAATACCTTGGAAATTATTATTATTTAGGTGGTATGATCTGTTATAATTTAGAAAATTATAATGAAAGTATTAAATATTTTAAAAAATTAATTAAAAATTTTCCAAACACAACTCTTAGTAATAGAGGTAGAATATATATATTAAAACTAGAAAAAATAAATAAAAATAAATTAAAAGAAGAGGTAGAGAATGAATCAAATAGTTGAAGAAAATAACGACCATATTGTTCAAGACAAATGGAACAAGGTAGAAGAGATCAAAGAGATGGGAATTGAACCATTTGGTAGAAAGTATAATAAAATAAATATGGTAGAAGATATTATAAATTCAGAGGTTGAATTTAATAAAGATCCTGAAAATTATAATGAGATATTCCAAACTGCTGGAAGAATTATGGCATTTAGACCAGCAGGAAAAAAAGCAGTATTTGGTCATATTGAAGACCAAACTGGAAGAATTCAATTTTATATTAGAAAAGATGTAGTTGGAGACAAAGCATTTGAAATAATGAGTAAGATTGGAACTGGAGATTTTATAGGAATTAAAGGTGGGGTATTTAGAACAGGTAAGGGAGAATTTACATTAAGAGCAATGGAATTTGACTTTTTATCTAAAAATATCAAACCATTACCAGATAAATTTCATGGATTGACAGATGTAGAAACTAGATATAGACAAAGATATATAGATCTTATTATGAATAAAGATGTAAAACAAACTTTTATAACAAGAACTAAAATAGTTAGTTTCATAAGAACATTTTTAACTAAAAAAGATTTCTTAGAAGTAGAAACTCCTATTATGCATCCAATCGTTGGTGGAGCATCAGCAAAACCATTTATAACACATCATAATGCTTTAGATATGGAATTATATCTAAGAATAGCTCCAGAATTATATTTGAAAAGATTAATAGTTGGTGGATTTGATAGAGTATTTGAAATTAATAGAAGTTTTAGAAATGAAGGAATATCTACTAGACATAATCCTGAATTTACAATGATGGAACTATATCAAGCATATGCTGACTTTGAAGATATGATGGATATCACAGAAGAAATTATTACAAATGCTGCAAAGGAAGTACTTGGAACAACTGAAGTTGTATATAATGGTAAAGAAATAAAATTAGAAGGATTTGCAAGAATCCATATGGTTGATATGATAAAAGATATTACAGGTGTAGATTTCTGGCCTGAGATGAGTGTAGAAGAAGCTAAAGAATTAGCAAAAGCAAATGATGTGCGTTTAGCTCCTCATATGGATACAGTAGGACATATAATCAATGAATTTTTTGAGCAAAAATGTGAGGAAACAATAGTACAACCTACATTTGTAATGGGTCATCCAGTAGAGATCTCTCCATTAGCTAAAAGAACAAAAAATGATGGTAGATTTACAGATAGATTTGAGTTATTTATCGATGCAAGGGAGTATGGAAATGCATTCTCTGAGTTAAATGACCCAGCTGACCAAAAATCAAGATTTTTAGATCAAGTGGCAGAAGCTACAAAAGGTAATGACGAAGCAAATGCTGTTTTTGATGAAGATTATATCAATGCATTAGAGTACGGTCTTCCACCAACAGGAGGATTAGGAATAGGTATCGATAGATTAGTAATGTTATTAACAGGAGCAGAATCTATTAGAGACGTGTTGTTATTTCCACATATGAAAAGAAAATAATAAATTTTAAGAGTATAGATTTTATCTATACTCTTTTTTTTAGAAAAAATAAAAGATTACTCAAACAGTAATGAATAATTGTTGACAATTATAGTAACCTATGGTATTATTTCTTTAAGAAATAAGTACTTAACTCCTGTGTGTTAAGTGTATTTTAGGAGGATAAGATATGACAACAACTAAAAAAAGTAAATATGGATTAAGAGCTTTGGTTTATATGGCATGCAATCCACAAAAAAAATTTAGTGTTAAGGAAATTTCTGAAAAAGAAGATATTTCAAAGAGATATTTAGAACAGATATTTTTAATTTTAAAAAAATCTGGATTAATAATAAGTAGTAAGGGAGCTTATGGGGGATATATATTATCTAAATCTCCGAAGGAAATAAGTGTTGCTGATATTTTAGGTGTATTAGAAGATACTCAAGGATTTCCCTGTTGTAACAACTATAATTTAGAAACATTAGAATCTGTCTTAGAAAAAGAAGTTTGGGAAAAGATGGATGAAAAAATAAAAGAGTTAACTAGAAATATAAGTTTACAAGATTTAAAAGACAAATACAATGATGGACGTACAGATATTTATTATATATAGTTTGATTGGGAGGATATTATGAAAAGATTTAAAATGTTATTATTAGGAATATTATTAGGAACTTTATTTATAGCATGTGGAAAACAGGAAACAAAACAAGAGGTTATTAGAGTGGGAACTTCTGGTGGATATTTTCCATTCACTTATACAGAAAATGATGAATTAAAGGGATTTGATATTGAAGTTTGGAATGAAATTGGAAAAAGATTAGAAAAAAAAATAGAGTTTAAACAAGCTAAATTTAGTGGTTTGTTTGGGATGTTAGATATAGGAAAGATCGATACAATTTCAAATCAAATTACAATTACAGATAAAAGATTAGAGAAATATGATTTTTCAGTTCCATATGTTTATTCTGGAGCTCAGTTCTTTATAGCCAAGGGAAATCCTAAAAAAATAACTGGGATTGAAGATTTAGCAGGTAGAAGAGTCGCTACAGAAGTTGGAACAAACTATGAAGAGATAGTTAGTGAACTATCTAAAAAAATAGATTTTGAAACAGTTGTATATAATTCAGGAAGTTTAGTTAAAGATGTAGAGTTAGGAAGAGTAGATACATTTATGATGGATAAAGTTTCTATTGTAGAGTTGATAAAGAAAAATGATCTTCAAATTGAACTATTAGATAAACCCGTTAAATATATAGCAAATGCTTTTCCTTTTGTAAAAAATGAAAAGAATAAAAATATTATGAAAGAGGTCAACGATACATTAAATGAGATGAGAGCTGATGGAACTCTATTAGAGATCTCTAATAAATATTTTGGAATGGATATAACTTCAAATTAATTTAAAAAAATATAGTAAATAATAAATAGGCATTTTAATTCTGAAGAGAGAAAAATTTTCTAAAAATTAAACTGTCTATTTTTTATTAAAAAATAAAGTAAAAGAGAGGGAAAAAATGGATTTTAAAATAGAAGCAATGATTGGGTTATTTCCAATTTTATTCAAAGCTTTGGGATTAACATTAAAAATAACATTTATATCAACATTTATATCAGTTTTATTAGGAATATTAATAGCTGTAATTAGATTTTTTAAAGTAAAAGTTTTATATCAAATAACTGGATTATTTGTATCTTTTTTTAGAGGAACTCCATTATTAGTACAATTATTTTTAATTTATTATGGACTACCTCAGATATTTCCTGTTTTTATAAATATGAGTGCTTTTGTAGCTACAGTTTTAGGACTTAGTTTACATTTTTCAGCTTATATGGCTGAGACTATAAGAGGAGCACTATCATCTGTTGACAAGGGACAAATAGAAGCTGGTTACTCAGTTGGAATGAATACTATTCAAGTTATGGTAAGGATAGTTATACCTCAAGGAGTAAGAGTTGCGATACCTTCAATTGTAAATATTTCTATAGATCTACTAAAATCTTCATCTTTAGCATTTACACTGGGCCTTGCTGATATTATGGCAAAGACACAGTTAGAAGCAGCTAGCTCATATAGATTTTTAGAAAGTTATCTAGCTGTAGCTTTAGTTTATTGGATATTAGTAATCTTACTTGAAAGAGTACAGAAGATATTAGAAATAAAATTAAACAGAGGTTATTAGGGGGAAGATCATGGATAGAAATAATATATTAGAAGTAAAAGAACTACATAAAAGTTTTGGAGAGGTAGAAGTTTTAAAAGGAATAGATTTTTCCCTAAAGAAAGGAGAAATTGTTTCTATAATTGGACCTTCAGGAAGTGGAAAATCAACTTTTTTAAGATGTCTAAATTATTTAGAAAAACCTACAAAGGGTTCTATTGTAATAGATAATTTAAAGCAAGATGCTAAAAATCATAAAAAGAAAGATGTCATAAACTTTAGACAAAAAACTTCTATGGTATTTCAAAACTATAATTTATTTAAAAATAAAACAGCTTTAGAAAATATAACTGAAGCTCTTATAATAGTAAAAAAAATTGATAAAAGATTAGCAGATAAAAAAGGTAAAAAAATCATGAAAAAAATAGGGTTAGAAGGAAAAGAAAATTTTTATCCTAGTGAACTTAGTGGAGGACAACAGCAAAGAATTGGAATAGGACGAGCAATGGCTCTAGAAAATAAAGTTATATTATTAGATGAGCCTACATCAGCTTTAGACCCTGAGTTAGTTGGAGAAGTTTTAGATATAATAAGATTATTAGTTTCTGAGCATATAAGTATGATAATAGTAACCCATGAGATGAAATTTGCAAGGGAAGTATCTGATAGAATTATTTTTATGGAAGATGGAATAATTGTAGATGAAGGAACTCCAAATGAAATTTTAGTATCGCCTAAAAGTAAAAGAATAGAGTCTTTTTTAGGAAAAATTTAATTTAATTTTATATATATTTTTTATACAAATTATACTGAAAAATAATTACTTTTAGTATTTATGAGTATAATAAATAAATATAAAAATGGTTTCTTATGAAAAACTAATGAAATTCATATATTAAATATATTGACAAAGAACGTTGCATAAACTATACTGATGAGATAAATATTTAATTAGGGAGGAAAGAAGTATGGTAGATTTTTTAAACAACATTTTATGGTCATATGTATTAATAGTTGGGTTGATAGGTGTA
>DDQV01000055.1 GCA_002342785.1 Fusobacteriaceae bacterium UBA2433
TATTTGATTTTTTTTTGAAATGAGGAGAATCTCCCCAGTCATTGTAAATGATTTTATCTCCAACGCTCTCAACTCTTTTTCCAAGACAATTTTTGCATTGTTCAGCATTATCATCTAGACATGGTTTATTGTTATAAAGTTGATATTTAGCCTTATGTTCTTTCAGGGTTGTAATAGGCATCAAAATATTAGCTCCGGCCTTTAACCCTTTTTCTCTACCTAAAGGATCTAAACCTTGAAGAGCAGTTGTAGCCGCAATATTAACATCTTTTAAATAAATTCTGGTTAAAGCTATCATCTTTAAACCTAATTCAACTCTTTTCTCTACACTTAAGATTTTTTCTTTAAATTTTTTTCCCATAGGTGTATCATCATGGAGGATATAAGGTCCCATACCTATCATATCTATGTCCATATTTTCATAAAAAAGTATATCATCTACTAGATCTTCTGTAGTCTGACCTGGTAATCCAATCATTACTCCTGTCCCTACTTGATATCCGACTTTTCTTAGATCACTTAGACATTCTATTCTGGTATCGTGACTATGAAGGGGATCATGAGGATGAAGAGTGTTATAAATATCTTTATTAGAACTCTCTATTCTAAGTAAATATCTATGGGCTCCAGCATCATACCATTTTTTATATGTTTCATATGTCTGCTCACCTAGAGACAAAGTAATCCCTAATTTATTATTAGAAATTTTTTTTATTCCGATTACAACGTCTTCGATAAAGTCTACAAATTCTTTATCTTTTCTTTCCCCAGCCTGTAGTGCTATAGATGCATAATTATTTTCATAGATCCATTTAGCGCCTTCTAATATCTGTTCTTTGGTCATCTCAAAAATTTCGACATTTTTATTATCCCTTCTAATTCCACAGTACAGACAATTTTTTATACATCTATTTCCTATCTCTATAAGCCCACGATAGTAAACTTTATTTCCAATATTTTTTAATTTAATTTCATAAGCTTTTTTAAATATTTTTTCTATATCTTCTACGGAATTTGCGTTCATTAAATGGATTAAATCACTTCGGTTTAATTTTTCTTTATGTAATATTTTTTCTATATTCAAGATAATTTCCTCCTATAAATCTTTATGCTTTAGATAAATAATACCATTATTTCGTGATTTTTTCTACAATATTTTACGATAAAAAATATATGATTATATATGATATAATAAAAATAAAAAGGAGATAAAATTTATGATATACAAAGCAATTATTTCAGATTTAGACGGGACACTTTTAAATTCAGAACATAAAATTTCAGACTACACTAAAGTAATTATTAAATCTATTATTGATAGTGGAATAAAGTTTTTTATTGCAACTGGTAGACATCATACTGATGTTTTAGCTATAAAAAAAATATTAGATTTAGATTCTATTATGATTACATCTAATGGAGCTCGAGTTCATAATGAAAAAAATAAGGAAATCTTAGCTAAAGATCTTCCACTTTCTATCTCAAAAGAGATAATAGACCTTAAATTAGATAAGGAAATTCATGTAAATTTATATGCTGGAGACTATTGGTATACAGACAAAGAAGCTCAATGGACAAAAGAGTTTCATACGGAATCTGGATTTACTTATACTCTAGCTAATTTTAAAGATTTAAAAGATACTAAAATAACTAAATTTTTCTATCTTCATAAAGATCCAAATGTTATGAAAAGATTAGAAAAGAAATTTGAAGAACTTTATTCTGAACAACTTAATATAACTATGTCACTTCCTGTTTGTTTGGAAATAATGGCTAAAGATGTATCTAAGGGAACAGCTATAGTAGAGGTCTTAAAATTAGAAAATATAAAAATTGAAGAAACTATAGCTTTTGGAGATGGATTAAATGATCTAGAGATGTTAGGCTTGGTAGGAAAAGGTTTTATAATGGAAAACGGTAGTCCAATTCTTAAAGAAAAATTACCTCATTTAGAAATTATTGATAATAATATAAATGATGGAGTAGCAAAAAAACTAGAAGAAATATTCAATATAAAAAAATAATTAGGAGGAATAAAAAATATGAGAGTTGTTTTACAGAGAGTTTCAAGAGCAAGTGTGGAAGTAGAAGGAGAAATAGTAGGAAAAATAAATAATGGATTGTTAATATTATTAGGGATTCATGCAGATGATAATATAAAAGAATTAGATTGGATGGTTAAGAAAGTTGTAGGACTTAGAATTTTTGAAGATGAAGATGAAAAGATGAATAATTCTTTAACAGATGTAGATGGTAGTCTTTTAATAGTATCGCAATTTACTCTTTATGGTGACTGCGAAAAAGGAAGAAGACCAGGATTTTCAGATGCTGCTAGACCAGATAAAGCTATACCAATGTATAAAGAGTTTATAGAAAAATGTAAAAAATTAGGAATTCATGTAGAAAGTGGTGAGTTTGGTGCTGATATGAAAGTAGATCTTTTAAATGATGGTCCAGTAACTTTAGTAATTGATTCTCCTGTAAGACTTAGAGGATAAAAATACAATAAATTTCTAAAATTTAAAAGAATATTGATTTAAGTAAAGTTAATATTGAGGAGGAAGAATGGCAGTAAAATTAAGAGAACTATACGAATCAGTAAAAAAATTTGATATAGAACTTCTTGCTGGAAGTAAAGGATTAGATAATATAGTGAGATGGGTACATATGGTAGAAAGTATTAATTTATCTGTTTTTTTAGAGGGTCATGAAGTAGCTTTCACAACTGGAGTAGGTATTAATGAAGATGAGGATTTGTTAGAGCTTGTGATGCATACTCATGTAAATAATGCTAGTGGTATGGTTATTAATATTGGTCCCCATATAAAATTAATTCCTGATGATGTTATTAAATTTTGTAATGATAATGATTTTCCTTTATTTCAAGTTCCGTGGAATATATATATGGCTGAAATAATGAGAGAATTTACTTACAAAATAACTGTATCAGATATAATGAATATGGAACTTTCAAATGCCGTAAAAAATGCTATTTTTTTTCATGATCAAGAATCTCTTTATGTCCCTCATTTTGAAAGACATGCTTTTCAGGCTCATTGGTCATATTGTTTAACAGTAGTAGAAGTGATTGAAAAAAAAAATAAAAAAATAATCACAAGTAAAAAAAGAAAAAAAATATTAAAATGTATTGAAAATTATTCTACAGATATAAATAAAAGAACATTTACATTTGAGCTCGATAAAAGATTTGTAATAGTCTTTGCAAAGTATACGAATGAAAAAATAGAAGAAATAGTAGATAAAATTAAAAAAAAATGTGAAGTTCTCCTCAGTGAAAAAGAAGAGATGTATTTTTGCATAGGATATAGTGCTAAAAATATAAAATGTATAGGAAAAAGTTATCAAAAAGCTTTAAATGTATTGAAGCTTCAGAAAAAAAAGAATAATTATAATGAAGTTACTTCATATAAAAATTTGGGCTTATATAAACTTCTTTTATCTTTAGAAGATAATGAAATTATTGAAGAATATTATAAAGAAAATCTAGAATCCTTAATGAAATTTGATGACTTAAATGATACAGATTATGTAGATGTGCTTAGATGCTACTTAGAATTTAATGGAAGTGTTAAGGAAGTTGCTGCTAGACTTTTTTATCATCGTAATACTATAAATTATAAAATAAAAAAGATAGAAGAGATATTAGAGTGTAATTTATCTGAGTTAGAAATAAGATTAAAACTAATCGTAGCTTTTATGCTTTTAGATATTAAATAAAAAAACTGGGTTCTATTATAGAACTCAGTTTTTTATTTTTAGTTCTAATTTGGTTTTGTGCTATAGCACAAAAATTTTTAGATGTTCGAACATTGAAATGAATTAAGAAAAGATATATACTTTATCAATAAAGTTAAGCAAAAAAGTAATTTAACTTTCAACAATATTTAAAAATAAAGATTAAAGAGGAGGAATAATTATGAATAGAAAGATAATTTTAAGTTTAGGTATTTTAGTGATGACTCTTACTAGTTATGCTGATGAAATTGGAGGTGCAGTAGTACAAGAAAATCTTAACTGGACTTGGACATTGATTGCTGCAATGGTTGTATTTTTCATGCAAGCAGGATTTACTATGGTTGAAGCAGGATTTACTAGAAGTAAAAATGTAGGAAATATTATAATGAAAAATGTCATGGATTTTTCCATGGGAATACTTGCATTTTGGGCAGTAGGATTTGCATTTATGTTTGGTAGTGGTGACATTATTGGTAGCACAAACTTTTTTGGAACAGGATTATCCGGATGGAATTGGACATTTTTTCTTTTTCAAGGTGTCTTTGCAGCAACAGCAGCAACAATAGTTTCTGGAGCTATGGCAGAAAGAACAAAATTTTTATCTTATCTCATAATTAGTTTTCTTCTTACAGCACTTATATATCCAATTTTTGGTCATTGGGCATGGGGAAGTCTTTTTGGTCAATCTCAAGGATTTCTAGAAAAACTTGGATTTATTGATTTTGCTGGATCCACAGTAGTTCATTCTGTTGGTGGATGGGCAGCATTTGCAGCAGCTATTAAGCTTGGGCCTAGAATTGGTAAATTTGATAAAAATGGTCAGTCTCAAGCTATACCTGGACATTCTATACCTATGGCAGCACTTGGAGTTTTTATTCTTTGGTTTGGATGGTTTGGTTTTAATGCAGGAAGTACTACAACAGGAACAGCTGAGATTGGGTTGATCGCTACTAATACTGCAATTGCAGCAGCAGCAGCATCTATATCAGCAATGGTTACATCTATTTATGTATTTAAAGTTCCTGATATTGGAATGACTTTAAATGGAGTATTAGCAGGGCTTGTAGGAATTACTGCTGGATGTGCTAATGTAGATCCATGGGCAGCTGTAGTTATTGGACTTGTAGCAGGAATATTAGTAGTTTTTGCAGTTATTGCAATAGATAAAGCAGGAGTTGATGATCCTGTTGGAGCCGTAGCTGTTCNNCGTTCACGGAATAAATGGAGCGTGGGGAACCCTTGCAGCTGGAATCTTTGATGCAGGAAATTTATTTAACTATTCAACTATAGGAGTTCAATTACTTGGAATTGGAGTGGCTTTTATATTTTCCTTTGTAGGAAGTTATGTATTATATACAATAGTAGAAAAATTATTTGGTTTGAGAGTTAGTGTTGAAGAAGAAATAGAAGGTCTTGATGTTGGAGAACATGGGGCTACAGGATATCCAGAATTTCAAACTAGTATATCAATCTTTGAAAATATAGATAGGGGGGAATTTGTGTATGAAGAAAATAGAAGCGATAGTGAATCCAGAGAAATTAAACTTAGTTAAAAATGCTCTGAAAAAAATAGGAGTAGCAGGGATGACTATAAGTGAAGTTAGAGGTTTTGGGAATCAAGGGGGACACAAAGAAATATTTCGTGGAACTGAGTATAGAGTAGATTATATTCCAAAAGCTAAGATAGAAATAGTAGTAGAGGCAAGTATGACAGATAGAGTTATTAATTCTATTATTGAAACTGCTCAAGGGGATGAAGACAAAGGTGGTGGAAAAATATTTGTATATCCTTTAGAGCAAGTAATACGAATAAGGACTAAGGAGAAAGGAAGAAAAGCTATTTAATTAAAGATTATTTTTAAAACTAAATATTTTGTTTAAGAAAAAATATAAAAAACCTGATTTAAATCAGGTTTTTTATATTTTCCATATTTCTTCTGCATATTTTCTTATAGTATTATCACTTGAAAAAATACCAGATTTTGCAATGTTTTTAATAACCATAGAATTCCACAAATTACGGTCTTTATAGATATCGTCTATTTTTTTATGTGTTTCTAAGTAGGAATTAAAATCCTTTAGAACAAAATATCTATCTTCATCTATTAGGTGATCGTATATACTTGAAAAATCTCCTCCAAAGGTTCCATCTCGAAGCATTTCTACAACGGCTTTTAGTTTAGGATTAGTTTCTAAAAATTTTATTGGATTATAAGATTGTTTTTTCTTTATCTCTCTCAATTCACTATATTTTAGCCCAAAAATAAAAATATTTTCCTCTCCTACAGCTTCTTGTATCTCAATATTAGGACCATCTAATGTTCCTATAGTCAAGGCCCCATTCATCATAAATTTCATATTTGAAGTTCCACTAGCTTCCATTCCAACAATTGAGATCTGTTCACTTAGATCAGTTCCAGGAATTATAATTTGAGCTTTGCTAACATTATAATTTGGAATAAATACTACTTTTATAAATTTATTTGTTTTCTCATTATTATTAATTAGGTCACCGACAGAACTTATTAATTTTATAATTCTTTTGGCTAAATAATAACCAGGAGCAGCTTTGGCTGAAAATATAAAGGTTTTCGGGTGCATAGTAAAATCTTTGTTTTCTAGTATTTCTTTATAGAGATAGATTATATGTAAGACATTCATTAATTGTCTTTTATATCCATGCATTCTTTTAACATGAGTATCAAAAATAGAATTGATATCTATTTTTATTTCTGTTTCTTCTTCTATAAGTTTAGCTAATTTTATTTTATTTTCTAATTTTATTTTATCTATTCTTTTAGCAAAATTTTGATCATCTGAAAATTCAGTTAATTTTTCTAAAAGAGTGGGATCTATTTTCCAGCTAGATCCAATTATATTATCTATTGATTCTGTTAATGCTTTATTTGATTTTAGCAGCCATCTTCGATGAGTTATTCCATTAGTTTTGCTATTAAATCTTTCTGGAAATAATTCATAAAAGTTTTTAAAAGTTTTTTTTATCAAAATATCTGTATGTAATTTTGATACTCCGTTTATTGAGTGACTACCTATAATTGCTAGGTGTGTCATATTTATTACTCTATCTTTGATAATAGCAACTTCCATAACTTTATTCCAGTCATTGTATTTATGATAAACTTTATCACAAAATCTTCTATTGATTTCCTCAATTATCATATATACTCTAGGAATTAATTTTTGAACTTTATCTATTTCCCATTTTTCCCAAGATTCGGTTAAAGTAGTATGATTAGTGTAAGACATCACTTTTTTTGTGATTTCCCAAGCCTCATCCCAATATATATTTTTTTCGTCTATTAAAATTCTCATAAATTCAGCAATACAGAGAGCAGGATGAGTATTATTTATTTGTATGCTAAATGTTTCAGGAAACTTGTTTGGACTGATACCTTTTTTAGTATTGTAATTAATTATACTTTGTAATCCTGCACTGACAAAAAAGTAACATTGTTTTAATCTTAATAATCTTCCACCTTCAGTTGTGTCATCTGGGTATAGTAACTTTGAAATAGCTTCAGCATTTCTTTTTTGTTCATCTAATTTTGAAAATGTTCCATAGCTAAAAGAATTAAAATCAAAGTCATTTCCTTGTATTTGAGCTTTCCATAACCTTAAATTATTTACAATTTTATTCTTATATCCTACAATAGGAACATCATAGGGAACAGCTAAAATTGTTTCATATCCAGTATGGATAGGGGTTAAATATCCAGCTATTTCTTTTAAAGTTACATCGCCATAAAATTTTATTTTTTGAGATTGATGGGTTTTTTTTGTTTCCCAAACAAATCCATTTTTTAACCAATTATCAGGTCCCTCTATTTGTTCTCCATTGACTATTTTTTGTTCGAATAAACCATAATCATATCTTATACCACATCCATGTCCTGGTATTCCTATAGATGCCATAGAATCTAAAAAACAAGCAGAAAGTCTTCCTAAGCCACCATTTCCAAGACCTGGTTCCGCATCATATTTTTCAAGTTCGTCTAAATTTAAATCTAATTCATTCATAACTTCTGTACATATTTCTTCTAAACCTAGATTTATAATATTAGAACACATCATCTTACCTAATAAAAATTCTAAAGAAAAATAATATACTTGTTTTTCTTTACCAGCTCTATAGTTTTCATTTGTTTTTAACCAATTTTCTGAAAGATATTCCTTTATAACTGTTGCAAACACCTTATACTGATCTTCCCTAGTTAGGTTTATAAATTCATTTGTAAACATTATCATAGCAACTTTTTTTAAATCAGATAGGATCTTTTCTTTTGTAATATCCATGTATTCCTCCTATCTTTATTTTTTATTTGTTAATATCTTATATATTTTTTTATATTCTTTAGCGGCATTTGCCCAACTACTTTTTCTTTCCATTGCATTTTTAATTAATTTGTCCCATTTATTTTTATCTTCATAAATTTTTAATGAATATTTTAGAGTTTCTAATAACTCATGGGCATTATAATTTTTAAATCCAAAACCTGTTCCTGTTTCTTTAAATTCATCATACGGGACAACAGTATCTTTTAGACCACCTGTTTCTCTTACAATGGGAATAGTTCCGTATCGCATAGATATTAATTGAGATAGTCCACATGGTTCAAATAATGATGGCATTAAAAATATATCTGATCCAGCATATATTTTTTTAGCAAGGGTACTATCAAAAGTAATATTAGCAGACAATTTAGATGGATATATATGTGCATAATACTTAAATAGATCTTCAAATTGGATATCTCCGGTTCCTAATACAACTAATTGAATGTCTAAAATTAATAATTCTTCTAATATATGTGCTATTAGATCTAAACCTTTTTGTCCAGTAAGTCGAGTTACAATTCCAATAACTGGAATATTCTCATTCACTAATAATCCAAGTTCTTTCTGTAGAGCGAGTTTATTTTTTATTTTTTTCTTTCTTGTGGAAATTCCATATTTAGTATTAATTTCCTTATCTTTTCTTGGGTTAAAAGTATCATAATCTATCCCATTTACAATTCCTGACACTTTATAATCTAATTTTTGAAAAAGACCATGGAGACCTTCACCAAAAAAAGGATATTTTATCTCATTGGCATATGTATTACTAACTGTAGTTATATAATCAGAAAAGATAATTCCACCCTTCATATAGGAAATTGCATCATTAAATTTCATTCTTTCTTCATTGAAATAATACTCACTTAAGCCTAAAATATCATAGAGAGTTTGTTCATTGTAAACCCCTTGAAATTTGAGGTTATGTATAGTATACACAACTTTTATATTTTTATATTTTTCTCCATAAAATGCTTTTAAAAATACTGGAACCAAGGCTGATTGCCAATCATTACAGTGAATAATATCAGGAATGAAATCCATATGTTCAATAGCATCAATTACTGCTCTAGAAAAAAATGCAAATCGTTCACCATCATCAAAATATCCATAAGCATTTGGACGATTAAAATAATCTTCATTATCTATAAAGTAAAATGGAATATTATCATATTTCATTTTGTAAAGGCCCACATACTTTTCTCTCCATGAGACATTAGTTGTAAATTTAGATATTAATTTCATTTCGCTACAATATTTATCATGTATATTTATATATTTTGGCATAATTACTCTGATATCTGTCGTTTTAACAAGCGCTTTAGGAAGAGAGTATGCAACATCTCCTAATCCTCCACTCTTGGCAAAGGGGTGCGCTTCACTAGTAACAAATAATATTTTCATAATATTCTCCTTTTTTCTTAAAATGCTGGCTCTATAGAGCCAGCAAAAAATAGTTTATCCATCTAAAAGTGATTTTTTTTCTATTATAAGGGGGAATTCTTCCGACCCAATTACTTTTTGATATCGTTTAATTGTTACATTTTTATCTATAATAACATTTTTTATCTCTACGCCCTCTTCAATAGTACAAGACTGCAAAATTATGCTATTTTCTATAGAAGCACCTTTTTTAATAACCACTCTTCTTCCTATTATACTATTTTTTACAGCTCCTTCTACAATACAACCATTGGCTATTAAAGAATTAGATACTTTAGAGTTCATTTTATATATAGCTGGAGGAGTATCATTAATTTTTGTGGATATTCCGCCGTTGCCTAATAGAAGTTCTTCTCGGGTTTCTTTTTTTAAAATGTCTTTATTTGTTTCAAAATAATTTTTTGTAGAATCAATAAATCTAGCATATCCTTTATATTCAAAGACATTCGTAGAAATTTTATGAACACTAAATTCAATATAATTATTTAAATCACCTACAAGTCCATTTTGTACACCACTCATAAGAAGATCTATTAGAAGATTCTTTCTTATAATTTTAATTTCTAAAGATATATTTGTCCCTTCTTGAGAATCTACTACTACTCCAAAATTTTCAATTTCATTTTTCTTATTAAATTTTATACTAGTAGATCCTCTATATGATTTAATATCTTTATCTACTTTTTTATATACTATAGTAAGATCTTTTCCAGATTTTTCGTGTGAATCTATAATAGGTTGCAAATCAATATTAGCAACTAAATGAGATGAACATAAAACAACAAAATTTTCTGAACTTTTATGTAAATATTCTAAGTTAGATCTAAAATTTTCAACGTTTGATTTTCTGAGTTCTATATCAATACTAGGATGCATTAAAAATATTCCACCAGTTTTTCTATTTAGATCCCAAAATTGACCTCCTCTTATATGATCTCGAAGAGATCTTACATTATTATTTGGAACTATTATTCCAACATTTGAAATACCAACTCTAGTAAGGTTGGTAAGAGAAAAATCAATTATTCTATACCTCCCCGCAAATGGAATAGATGCAATTGGTCTATATTTAGTAAGTCCCATTATATTATTATTGTCTTGAGTTGCTAGGATTAATCCCATATATGATTTTTCCATAATTTACCTCCAAATTTATTTTATAGTTTTATTTTGTGGAATTACTTTTATTGTAGCATCTCCAACATGAGTTCCAGATAGAATATTAGTATTTTCACCTACTATAACTCTATCTAAGATCACCCCTTTTCCTATTTTTACATTTGGAAATAAAACTGAATTTTTAATGATAGCTCCTTCTTCAATAATTACTTCAGGAAATAATACAGTGTTTGTTATAGAACCATAGATTTCACATCCATCTACTACCATAGAATTTTCTATACTGGCATTTTCACCAAAATATGCAGCACCTTTTGGTTCTCCTGATGTATAAATTTTCCAACCGTCCTTATGTAGGTTTAAATCATTATTTTCATCTAATAGATCCATATTAGCTTCCCATAAACTATTGATTGTTCCCACATCTTTCCAATAACCTTTAAATGGATGAGTAACCATTTTTAATCCATCATTTAACATCTTAGGCAATATGTTCATACCAAAATCATTTTCAGATTCTTTATTATTTTCATCTTCAATTAAATATTTTTTTAATTCAGACCATTTGAAGATATAGATTCCCATAGAAGCTAAATTACTTTTGGGTTTTTCCGGTTTTTCTTCAAATTCATAGATAATATTACCATCTTTAACATTCATTATTCCAAATCTCGTAGCTTCTTCTAAAGTGACTGTCAAAGCGGCAATAGTTACATCTGCTTGTTGTGCCTTGTGTTCCCTTAACATTTTGTTGTAATCCATTTTATAAATATGATCACCTGATAGGATAAGAACATGTTCTGGATCATATCTATCGATATATTGAATATTTTGAAATATTGCATTAGCAGTTCCTTTATACCAAGCTCCACCTTCTTGAGTTGTAAATGGAGGTAAAATAGCTGTTCCTCCATGCATACTATTTAAATCCCAAGCCGAACCTGTTCCTATATGTGTATTCAGTAAAAATGGTCTATATTGAGTGAGTATTCCAACAGTATCTATACCTGAGTTTGTGCAGTTACTCAATGGAAAATCTATAATTTTATATTTGCCGCCAAAATCGACTGCTGGTTTTGCTACGTCTGAAGTTAAAGGTACTAATCGACTTCCTTGACCTCCTGCTAAAAGCATAGCTATCATCTCTTTTTTTCTCATTTATAATCCCTCCTTTGGTTGTTTACTTTTAAATATTCTATCATAATTTAATTATATTTTACTAGAGTAATTGTATCTTTTTTAATCATTTTTTTATTTTTTTTTAATCGTTAATAAAGTTAATTCTTTTTGAGATATTAATTTTTAAAATTTTGGTTTTAGATAAATTACAGAAAGAGGAGCTATATCTATTTCTATATGACAAAGTTCTTTATCTATATTACCCCATTTAGGTTTTAATAACTCAAAATTTATTCTATTTTTTCCACCATATTCGAAGATGTCACTATTAAATACTTCTTCATAATCAACAAATCTAGGTACTCCCATCTTATGTTTAAAATAATTAACAGGTGTAAAATTATATATTGCTATTATAAAATCATTTTTTTCTTGACTCTTTCTCATAAATGAAACTATTCCACAATTGCTATTATTTGCTTCTAGCCATTGAAACCCTTCATGCCAATGATCAATTTCCCAAAAAGATTTTTCTTTTTTGTAAAAAAAGTTTAAATCTTTGACAAATTTTTGTAACTCTTGATGTTTTTGAAGTTTTAATAATTGCCATTCTATTGATTCGTAGAATCTCCATTCTAAAAATTGTCCTATCTCGCTACCCATAAAAAGAAGTTTTTTTCCAGGGTGTCCCATCATATATCCTAAAAGGAGTCTTAAACTTGCAAATTTATCCATATTATTCCCAGGAAATTTATTTATAAGAGATTTTTTCCCATGAACTACTTCATCATGGGAAAAAGGTAAAATATAATTTTCTGAGAAAGCATATACTAAGGAAAAAGTAATTAAGTTATGATTAAATTTTCTATTGATAGGATCTAATTCCATATATTGTAAAATATCATTCATCCAACCCATATTCCACTTGTAGTTGAAACCTAATCCATTTTCCTTTTTACCCTTAGTTATATTTGGTCTCGACGTAGATTCTTCTGCTATCATAAGTGCATTGGGAAATTCTTTAAATATCTCTGTGTTTAATTTTTGCATAAAGTCAATTGCCCATAAATTTTGATTTCCGCCATCTTTATTTTTTAATTCTGGGCTAGGCTCTTTACAAAAATCTAAATAAAGCATATTAGATACAGCATCTACTCTAAGACCGTCTATGTGATATTCTTTCATCCAAAATATAGCATTTGATATTAAAAAACTATGGATTTCTAATTTAGATAGATTAAAATTACAAGTTCCCCATTGTTTATTTTCTCCCAAAGCAGGATTAGGATATTCATATGTTGTGGTTCCATCAAATCTATATAAGCCATGAGCATCTTTACAAAAATGTCCTGGAACCCAGTCTAAAATAACTCCAATTCCGTATTTATGTAATTGATCTACTAAGTATTTAAAATCTTCAGGTATTCCGTGCCTACTAGTTACAGAAAAATATCCAGTTCCTTGATATCCCCATGAATCATCTAATGGGTATTCTGAAATTGGCATAAGTTCTACATGAGTATATCCCATTTCAGAGACATATTTAGGTAATTCTTCTGCTAGTTCTCTATAAGTTTGAAAATTTTCTCTTCCTTGTGGTTTTTTCCAAGAGCCTAAATGAACTTCATATATATTTAATGGTTTTTTATATGGGCTATAGTTTTTTATATGATCTTTCCATTTTTGGTCTTTCCAAAGGTAGTTATCTAAATCCCAAACTATTGAAGCTGTATTTGGTCTTAATTCTGAGTATAATGCATAAGGGTCTGCCTTTATAAGTTTATTGTCATCCCATGTTTCAATAATATATTTATACTTGTCTCCTTTTTTGAGTCCATTAATTTGAAGAATCCAAAAGTCATTAATTTTTTTCATTTCATGATTATTTTGACTCCAATTATTAAAATCTCCCATAACGAAAACTTTTTTAGCATTAGGAGCCCATACTCTAAAAGATACACCATTATTATTAATATGTGCTCCTAATAGAGAATATGATTTAAAATGGTTTCCTTCATGAAAAATATGAACGTCAAATTCTATTTTTTTTCTTTCTTCCTCATAGTTCATAGATATCCCCTTTATTTATTGAGTTTGTATTCTATTAAGAGTATACCTCAACTCAATCATATTTTACAAAAAAAAAGTTAATTTTTTTTTAAATATTAAATGGTGTCTATGAACAATATCAGTGAATTATATGTTTATATGTTGT
>DDQV01000054.1:0-3428 GCA_002342785.1 Fusobacteriaceae bacterium UBA2433
TTATATATATTTTTTCTTCTCATATAGGGGATCATAAATAATATACCTATAATAACTATATTTAAACTACTCATAGCAGCACTCTCTAAAAATAATTTATTGGTATATAAATTATAATTTACAACAGATGAAAGTGGAAGATACCTTCCTAATTGCATAGTATAGGTTATGGTGAATTCTGCATAGATTACAGCAAAAATTTGTAGATAGGTTCCCATTAAAATTTCTTTTAATATAGGGAACTCTATATATATAAATGTCTGAAATTTATTTGCTCCATCTATACTACTAGCTTCTAATATATTTAAAGGGAACTTTTTTATATATTGGTACATAAATGAGTAAGCTAAGGGAACTGTGGTAAGAAAAAATCCTCCGATGAGTAAAACGATATAGGGTACTTCATATATTATATTTGTATAAACCAAAGTTATTCCTAGAAAACCACTGGATATTCCAAGTGTAGAAAATATTATATAGGGGCTAAATTTATTGGTTGATTTCAATAAAAGATAAGTAAAAATTACCACTATAAAAGCTGTTGTCATAGCTATTAAACCTGAATTTATTATAGATTCGATGACTGGATATTTCTCATTAAACTTTGTAGAAAATATATTTATGAAAGCCTCAAAAGAAAACTTTTTATCATAGTAATTATAGAAAGAAAAAACTAAATTTATTCCTATAATACCAAATTCAAAAAGGATAAATAAATAACTATAGATGACTGTAATTAGAGATACATCTTCATTTTTTTCATCCTCTTCTAACTCATATTCATTAATTTTTTCCCCAATGATATTAACTCCAGTTAAAATTATAAACTGAACTATTCCTAGGGCAAACATTCTAGAAAAATTAGCATTACCCATGAGAGAATTTACTATTTCAACTTCTAATGTAGAAAATTTTAATCCTCCCAAAGATAATACTATTCCAAAAGAGGTGAATGAATAGGTAAATACCAAGAAAAATCCTCTAAAAATTTGAGGTAAGATTAGAGGTAATTTTATTTTAGTAAAGATAATCCATTTACTAGCACCACATTCTAAGCCTGCTTCTATCAATTCATTAGGGATCCTCTTCATTCCTAAAGATAGATATTTTATAAATATAGGTGCATTATAAAATACATTTGCAATTAAGATAGCTTTCAAACTATAAAGGATACCTAGATCTTTTAGTAAAGGTAGGTTAAATACGAGTGAAAATGTTATTACTGTAGATATTACAGGGAAAAAGAAGGGGATAAATATAGTTCCTTCTATAAGAGTACTGAGAAAATTTTTTTTATAAGTAACATAATATGCAGGAATGATAGCTACAATAAAAGCTAGTACTGAAGATAAGATCCCCTGCTTAAAAGATATAATAATAAGATCTAATGTATCTTTATCTATTACTTCTATTAAATCCTTAAAATCAAAGAAATCTCTTCCAAAAATATATATAGGAAATATCCATATTATTAGATATCCTATATTTAAAACACTAGCTTTTTTCATCTTCTTACTCCCTTTTTTCAGTTACTATTTTTTTAATAATTTAATTAATTCTTTTTTATATTCCTCAATTCTTTCTAGATCACCAGGTTTTACTCTGACTACTTTAGTTG
Organism: Fusobacteriaceae bacterium UBA2433; assembly: GCA_002342785.1. Taxonomy (GTDB): domain Bacteria; phylum Fusobacteriota; class Fusobacteriia; order Fusobacteriales; family Fusobacteriaceae; genus Psychrilyobacter. The sequence continues at coordinate 1,619 of DDQV01000054.1, forward strand.
ATGTAGGAACTCTTTTGTATTCTTCTCCTAACTTTATATCTGTAACAGGTAACATATAGTTTTTATCTGCCATAGCTTTTTGAAATTTATCTTTCAAGATATAATCCATAAATAGTTTTGCTCCATCTTTTATATCTTTTTTTGCTACGATAGAAGCTCCTTGTATATAGATATACCCGCCTTCACTAGGAATAAAACTTTTATATGAACTTTTTTCATCAAAATAAAGATCGCTTGTAGCATATCCTACCATAAGTGGTGCTTCATTAGTTGTAAACTTTGCCCATCCTTCACTCCATCCTGGTGCGGTAGTTTTAATGGCAGGTTTTAACTCTTCCCAAAATTTAAGCCAATTTTCACCATAAACTGCAACTGTCCACATCATAAATTCTTGACCTGTAAATGAATTTGGATCTAAAATTATTAGTTGTTTATTTAATTTTTTTAAGTCTTCAAAAGATGACGGCATATTTTTTAATCCATCTTTGTTGGCATTTATAGCAAGCGATCCGAAATCAAATGGAGTTGTATACCATTCCTCGTCTATCATATATTCTTTTTTCATTATTTTTTCAGATGTCTTAGGTTTATAACTAGCTATAGTTCCATCTTTTTTAGCTTGGATTACATTTATTTCTGATAAACCTAAAACTATATCGGCTTTTGGTCTTCTTTTTTCCAATTTTAATCGAGCAGGAATTCCTTTTATTCCAATTATCTCTACTTCTATCCCTGTCTTATCAAGAAAATCTTGTCCTATTTCTTCCTGTAAAAATGTCATAGAACTAGGAACATAAACTGTTATTTTTTCTGTTGAAAAACTTGTTACACCTAATAATACCATTAAAATCCATAAAATACTTTTTTTCATTTTACTCCTCCTATCTTAATTTTTCTAATATTTTTCCTTTATACTTTAAAAACTTCTGTGATAAAATAATATCTTTTTTTCTTGGTCTAGGAAATTTTATATCTAGTTCATCTAAAAATTTACCTGGTCTAGGAGACATAATATATATCCTATCTGAAAGATAGATAGCTTCCTCTATATCATGGGTAATAAATAAAATAGAATGATTATATTTATTCCAAATTTTTAAAAGCCATTCTTGCATAGATGATCTAGTCAGAGCATCTAGAGCTCCAAAGGGTTCATCTAACAACATTAAATCACTATCTATTAAAAAACTTCTGAGAAGTCCCCCTCTTTGTCTCATTCCACCAGATAATTCATGGGGATATCTTTTTTCAAATCCAGAAAGTCCGAACTCTTTAATCAGTGGAGTTATGATATCTTCCCATTGTTCTTTTTTTATTCCACCTATCTCTAAAGGAATTGTAGCATTTTCATAGAGAGTTTTCCATGGTAGTAATAGATCTTTTTGAGGTAGATAGGAAATAACTTTATCTTTTACTATATTTTCTTCAATCCAAACCTTACCAGTATATTCTGTTAGAAGTCCTGTAATAACTTTGAAAAGAGTACTTTTTCCACATCCAGAAGGTCCAACTATAGAAATAAACTCACCCTTTTTTATATATAAGTTTAGGTCTTTTATTATTTCTATATCTCCATAATTTTTTGATAATTTTTCTATTTCTAATATCATAACTCTCCTAATATTTTAATTTTTTAAAAACTCATTTGTAAAAGCTTTTTTCATATCTGTAGTTCCATCTATTAAATTATTTTTATATAACCATTTTTGATATCTTTCCCATACTTCTAATTTTTGATATCCCCAATAAGGAGCGTCATCAATATATTTTGAAGCTAGATATTTTTGACTTTCAATAACTAAATTTTTAT
>DDQV01000054.1:3499-8484 GCA_002342785.1 Fusobacteriaceae bacterium UBA2433
TCATATCCTTTTTTTATTGCTCTCATAACTTTTTTTATCAACTTAGGATTAGTTTTTATAAGTTTTTCACTACTTGCAAATATAGGAGTATAATAATCTAATTCTTCAGAATAATCTCTAAGACTAATATAATTTAGTTCTTTTCCTTGGAGTTTAGCTTCTATATTTGTCCATCCTTCAAAGACCCAAGCAAAATCTACATCACTTTCACTAGATTTAAAAAAGTCCATAGATCCAGTAGTAAGGATGTTTATATCTTTTAATTTACCACCATCTTTGTTTATTAATTCTTTTAAAGTTGCTTCTTCTACTGGAGATCCCCATCCTCCATAGTTTTTACCTTTAAAATTAATTGGTCTTTTTATATTTTTATCCTTTAACGAAGCGAAACCAGATGTATTATGTTGAATTATTGCACCTAGTGAAACTATGGGTAACCCTTCTAATCTAGCAAATGTTATTGCCTCTTGATAAGTTACACCAAAATCTGCTCTTCCTGTAGCTATTAATTGAGTAGAACTTCCATTTGCTGGTTGTAATATGTCTACTGTTAGTCCCTCTTCTTTAAAATATCCCATCTGTTTTGCTACATATATTCCTGTATGGTTTGTATTAGGTGTCCAGTCTAAAACTATATTTACTTTTTCTAATGCAAATGCACTAATAACATTTAAAATTAATAATAAGCTTATTATTATTTTTTTCATCTCTTCCTCCCTTAATTTTTTACTTTTTTCCAAGGCATAACTGATTTTTCTACATATTCTATTACTTTAAAAATTCCTAGGCTAAGAACTACAACTACTATTATAGAAGCAAAAAGATAATCTGTTTTAAATGAACTAATGGCTCTAGTCATATATATACCTAATCCACTTTTAGCTCCTAGCCACTCTCCTATAACTGCTCCCATAATAGAATAAGTAGCAGATATTTTTATTCCTGAAAAAAAATTAGGTAGACTTGAAGGTAATATAACTTTAAAAAAAATATACTTTTTACTAGCTCCCATAACTTGAAATAGATCTAGTATATCTTGATCTATCTCCTCTAATCCTCCTAAAAAATTAAGAAGAATGGGGAAAGTACAAATTAATATCACAATTAATATCTTAGGCATAATTCCAAATCCAAACCAAATTAATATGATTGGAGCTATAGCTATCAATGGAATAGTTTGACTAATTAATAGATATGGGTATAGCATTTTTTTTATTTTTTTAAATGGATATACAATTCCTCCTATAATTAAAGCAAATACAATAGATAGAAAAAAGCCAGTGAGAGCTTCAAATAATGTAACCAAAGAATGTTTAAGTAATATTTCTTTTTGATTATATAGAGCTAATATTATACTTGTAGGAGTTGGGAGAATATATCTAGGAATTTTTAAAATACGAATGATTATCTCACATCCGATTATTAATATTAATAAACTAATTAAAAATAGATTATTTTTTTCTGTATTTACCGACTTTTTCATCTATAGTTATCCCTTCTTTTTTATGATCAAATTTTGCTATTGTCGTAACTCTTTCAGCTCCTTCATTAAAACAAATTTCTTGAGCTTTTTCTAATATATTTAAAAGATCTTTAAATTCTCCTTCTATGGTAGTTCCTAATCCTCCTACCTCGTATTTTAACCCTGTTTCTATGATATATTCGATGACTCTATCTATCACAGCGTATTTTTCCTTTTCACCTCCTCCTATTGTAGGTAATATTTGAATATCCATATTTGCCAATGCCATTTTTTTTCCTCCTGTTTAAATTAATTTTTTTTATTTTTATAATTTTTTACAAAATAATATTTTCTATCTAAAAAAAAGACCTCCCGAAGGAAGTCTTATTAAATATAAATATTATTCATACTATATAAAATTCATCCTACGCTAGCATTATCTAGATCAGGTTAACAGTCGAGACTATAACATCTCCTCTCAGCAAAAGCTCCTGCAATATTTATTTCTACTTTATTGTATTAGAATATAAAAAAAATTACAACTTATTTTTTTTATATTTTAAATATAAATATTCTTTATCTATTTTTTAAAATTTTTAATGTTTTTTATACTGTGCTTTAGTTCCCTCTCTCCAACTTTCCCCTAGAATATTTCCTGTTTTTTTATTACATGTGAACATATAACTTCTTTTGTCGTAGTCAAAATTCCAATAGTAATTATCTTTTTCCTCGCTCATATCAATCTCTATCTCACCATCTATCTCAGGTAATAAATCTTCTAAATATTCATTTAATTTTTCTACACATTCATTTAAATCTAACATATCTGCCTCCTATTACTTTATTTTATATAATTGACTTAAAAACTTTTCCTATTTTATCTGAAATAACTAGATCTGCTTTTTCATTGTAACTTGTAGAATCTTTATTTATCAAAATTAATTTGTTTCCACCATAAAGATCTACTAAAGAAGAAGCAGGGTAGACTACAAGGGAAGTTCCTCCTATAATTAAAACATCTGCATTAGAGATATAATGCATGGCTTTATCATAAGTTTCCATATTTGGAACCTCTTCATATAAGGTAACATCTGGTTTTATTACTCCATTACACTTAGAGCAATGAGGTACACCTTTTTTATCCATTACTTCTTCTAAAGTATAAAAAGTTCCACAATCCATACAATAATTTCTATAGATACTACCATGAAGTTCTAAAACATTTTTACTTCCTGCCATTTGATGTAGACCATCTATATTTTGTGTGATCACTGCCTTTAATTTACCAATTTTTTCAAGGTAAGCCAATACTTTGTGAGCATCATTTGGTTTAACATCTGAATATACTAGATGTTTTTTATAAAATTCAAAAAATCCCTCTTTATTTTTATTAAAATATGTTCTACTTACTAGGTATTCAGGACTGTGAGAATATAAACCAGTAGCACTTCTAAAATCAGGAATGCCACTTTCTGTAGAAACACCTGCTCCTCCAAAAAACACGATATTATTACTTTCATCTATTATTTTTTTTAATTTTTCATACATAGAGCTTCCTCCCTTTTTTTTGTTTTTATTTTAAAACTTTTCCTTGAAAGTACACTTCTTACATAGTTCCTCTACAGCTTTTTTATTACTAAATCCATCATAGATAGCACTAGCTCTTTTCCCCTCTATAATTTTTTTAAATGATGTTTTGAAAATATTACCAAGATCTATTATACCTTCACCATCAAGACAACATGGAACGACAGTTCCATCTACTAATATTCCTATTTGTGTTCTAAGTCCATAACAAAATCCATCTTCATTTTCATATTTATCAGAAAGTTCAGGCCATTTAAATTCTAAATCTGTATTAAGATATAATCTATTTTTTATTTTTAATCCACGACCTGGGATTAATTTATCTTCGATCTTATAGTCGAGGTTAAAATACTTTTCTATCTTATCTATAATTTTTCTATTACCTTCCATTTGGATCTTATTTTTATTTCCATTATGGAAATTCCATAGTCTAAGGGAAATATATGTAGATTCTAAGGCAAGGGATTTATTTGTAAAATCTAATATTTTTTTTAGATAATCATCTTCATCGATCTTGTCTATATTACCATCAAATGAATGAAGGGAAAAATTAATCTGTCTAAATGCTTTTTTATCTATAATTTTTTCTCCTACTTTTCCTATTAAAGTTCCATTGGTAGTTATATTTACTTTTATATTTTTTTTCTCTGCAATATCTAACAATTCATTTATTTTTGGATGTGATAAAGGTTCTCCCTTTACATGAAGATAGATATAGTCACTATATGGTTTTACCTCATCTAAAATATAACTAAATTCATCTGTAGTCATAATTTTATGAGTTCTATTTCCTTGGGGGCAAAAACTACACTTTAAATTACACATATTGGTTATTTCTATATATACTTTCTTATATTTTTTCATGTTTTCCACCTCTTTTATAGTAATTATTATAACATAGTATATTATAATAAATAACTAAATTTTCTTGTTCTTAAAGGCATAATTTTTTACTTCCCTTGATATTACTTTTAATTTTCGTTTTCTTAAATTCTTTATACTTGGAAGTATAGATGCTATTATGATAAGAAACATACCTATTATCTTTATGATACCTAACTTCTCTCCATAGATTAGAAATCCTACGTAGCTAGCTACCATAACTTCAAAATTTGCTACTATACTTACCCTTATAGGATCTAAATATTTAATTGCCTTTAAAAAAAATAAATGAGACAAAATTGTAGGAATTAATCCAAATCCCAATCCTAAAATAATCAATGATCTATCTTGAGATAAAGTTTTTAAACTTTCTAATGGATTTATTTGAGTCGATATTACAAAAACTCCAGCTAGAAAACTATAAAACATAAGGGTATATGAATCTATTTCTTTAGGAAGATTTTTATTAAAGATTGGCAGGATTCCATAGGACATCCCAGCTAATATTCCTAAAATAATTCCGACAATATCTCCAACAAAATTATTTATAGAACCATTAGTAACTATAAAAAAACAACCTATAAAACATAAGATTATAGAGAAAATATTTATTTTTGTAAGTAAAACACCATTAAATATCCTAGCAAAGATCATAGTAAAAATAGGAGCAGTATAGAGTAAAATAACACCAGTAGTAATCCCTACTCTAACTATGGAACCAAAATAAAATAAATTAAATAATCCTTGGCTTATTACTCCAACTAACAAACAAAATATTAATTTTTTTCCACTTATTATAAATTTTTTCTTATCACTAAATAATATATATATAAACATCAAGATAGTTGCAAAAAACATTCTAAAAAATGATATTTCATAGGAATTAAATCCTATATTTTTTAGGTAGGTTACTATTACTCCTAAAGATCCCCAAAATGTTGCAGCTAATAATACAAGGATATATCCCATAACTTTTCCTCCCCTTAAACTTTTAATTGAACTATTATTTTCTTCTACTTTTAGAGGAAAAAATATATATAATAATAAGTGACAT
>DDQV01000183.1:0-6679 GCA_002342785.1 Fusobacteriaceae bacterium UBA2433
AACTGATAATTATCTAGATTATATCATATATTTATGTAATATTTATAGTTGTAGATATTTTGAATTTATAAATATAAATTTAATATTTTTTAGTTATTTATTTTTATATTTTTTAAAATAAATTAAATTTAAATTAGAAAAAGCTTCCAAAATTGGAAGCCTTTTAATATTTTTTATTTTTTAGTTTGATATAAAAAAATTATGAAAAATTGTTAATCTCTATAAAGTGGAAATTTTTTGCAAAGAGTTGCAACATCATTTTTTATAACTTTTAATATTTCAGGAGAAGCATCACTATCTAAAGCTCTTAAAATTAATTCAGCAACTTCTTTCATCTCTTCTTCCTTCATTCCTCTAGTTGTAAGAGCAGGAGTTCCTATTCTAATACCACTAGTGATAAAAGGACTCTTAGTATCGTATGGAATTCCATTTTTATTTACTGTGATATTTGCTTCTTCAAGAATTTTTTCAGCAGCTTTTCCAGTAAGATCTTTGTTAGTAAGGTCAACTAATACCATATGGTTATCAGTTCCACCACTTACCATTCTAAGTCCTCCTTTTATTAATTCTTCAGATAAGACATGAGCATTTTTTACAACTTGTTTTTGATATTCTTTAAATTCTGGTTTTAATGCTTCATTAAAAGCTGTAGCTTTTGCAGCAATTATATGCATTAAAGGTCCCCCTTGAATTCCAGGGAAGATAACTTTATTAATTTTTTTGATCATCTCTTCGTCGTTTGTAAGGATCATTCCACCTCTAGGTCCTCTAAGAGTTTTATGAGTAGTAGTAGTAACAACATGAGCATAAGGAACAGGAGATGGATGTTCTCCAACAGCTACAAGACCTGCGATATGTGCCATATCTACCATAAGGTAAGCTCCTACTAAATCTGCAATCTCTCTAAATCTTTTAAAATCAATAGTACGAGAATATGCACTGGCTCCAGCAACAATTATTTTAGGTTTTATTTCAAGGGCAAGTTCTTGTACTTTATCATAATCTATCATCTCTGATTTAGGATCTACTCCATAAGAGTGAACTTTATAATCTTGTCCTGAGAAGTTAACATTTTTACCATGAGTTAGATGTCCACCATGATCTAATTTCATACCTAAGATAGTGTCTCCATGATTTATTAATGCTCTATATACTGCCATGTTTGCTTGAGAACCTGAATGAGGTTGTACGTTTACATATTTTACTTGAAATAATTCTTTAGCTCTTTCGATAGCAAGATCTTCTGCAATGTCTACAAATTGACAACCACCATAATATCTTTTACCAGAATACCCTTCAGCATATTTATTTGTCATTACACTTCCTGCAGCTTCCATTACAGCTTTTGATACGAAATTTTCAGAAGCTATAAGTTCTAGCCCGTACTCTTGACGTTCTTCCTCTTTTTGGATAGCTTCCCAAAGTTTTTTGTCATTCATTTCTAATTCTTTCATGATAAATCCTCCTTTTGGTATATAAAAAAAACCCTAGATATATTTAATCTACGGCTTTAAAATTATTAAAATTAAAGTATTGTTATAGATATAGATTTATATCAAAATTCAAAAATTACATATAATATTTTTATTGCATTTAGAATTTATGGAGGATACAAATCTTTTAGTCATCTCTTTTTTTCTCCTTTGGAATTAGTTATTTGATAAAGAATACTCCAAAAAAATTTTTTTGTCAAGAAAAGATCTAATAAAATGATTTTTCAAAGGAAATTCTAAAACAAATCTAAGATTTTTATTAATCTCTCTTGATTTATAAAATTAAGAATAAAATTTTGTCTCTATAATTTTAAATTTATTTTTATTCTAGATGGAAAAATTTAAAATCATTATATTTCTAATTATTTTAATTATTTTGTAGGTAAAAAGTAAATAAAACAGTAGATAAATAGTGTAGATTTGAATAGATTTAAAAAGGTTAAAAATTTTTATTGATAATATTTTTTTGAATTAATAATTAAAAAATTAATTTGAAATAAAGGAGGTATTTGATATGGATAAAATTTATAGGTTTGGTAATGGTAAAGCTCATGGTGGAGCAGAACTCAAAAATTTATTGGGAGGAAAGGGAGCTAATTTAGCTGAGATGGCTAAGATTGGTATTCCAGTACCTCCAGGATTTACATTGACCACTGAGATGTGTAATTTTTATACGAAATTTGGAGGAGATGCATTAAAAGATTCTATTTGGAATAAAATAAAAGATGAAGTTTCTGAGATTGAAAATATATTGGGGAAAAAATTTGGGGATTCAAAAATTCCATTATTATTTTCAGTTAGATCTGGAGCCAGACAATCTATGCCTGGAATGATGGATACTGTTTTAAATCTAGGATTAAATGATAAAATAGTAGAAGGATTAGCAGTTAGTACTAACAATCCAAGATTTGCTTGGGATTCATATAGAAGATTTATTCAAATGTATGGAGATGTTGTGCTTGGGATGAAACCTGAATCCAAAGAGGATCTCAATCCCTTTGAAAAAATAATTGGTGATTATAAAAATGAATTAAAAATAGAAACAGATCTTGATTTTGATGTGGAAAATTTAAAAATATTAGTAGATCGTTTTAAAAATATTATTTTTAAAAGAATGAAAATGGATTTTCCTCAAGATCCATATGAACAACTATGGTTAGCTATATTGGCAGTATTTAGAAGTTGGATGAATGAGAGGGCAATTACATATAGATCGATAGAAGGAATTCCTTCAGATTGGGGAACAGCAGTAAATGTACAATCTATGGTCTATGGAAATACAGGTTCTGATTCTGCTACTGGAGTAGCGTTTACAAGAAATGCTGCCACTGGAGAAAATTATTTTAATGGAGAATTTTTAATAAATGCTCAAGGAGAAGATGTAGTTGCAGGTGTTAGGACTCCCTTGCAAATAACTAAAAAAGAATCTATTGAATGGGCTACAAGAAATAATATTTTAATGGAAGAGAGGATAAAAACTCACCCTTCATTGGAAGAACTTATGCCTAATATATACAAGGAATTATATAAAATTCAAGGAATATTAGAAGATCATTATGCTGATATGCAAGATATGGAATTTACAGTGGAAAATAATAAACTTTGGATATTACAAACTAGAACTGGAAAGAGAACCGGTATGGCTATGGTAAAGATAGCTATGGATTTTTTTAAGGAAAATAAAATAAGTTCAGAGGAAGTAATTAAGAGGATAAAACTTAGTAAGATAGATGAACTTTTACATCCAATACTTGATATTAAAAAAATAAATGTAGATATTCTAACTTCGGGACTACCTGCTGCACCAGGAGCTGCTGTAGGTCAGATTGTATTCTTTGCTGATGAGGTAGAAAAATATGAAAAAGCTATCTTAGTTAGATTAGAAACTTCTCCTGAAGATATAAATGGTATGAATCTAGCCCAGGGATTTTTAACAGTTCGTGGTGGGATGACATCCCATGCAGCAGTGGTAGCTCGTGGAATGGGTAAATGTTGTATTGCAGGAGCAGGAAATATTGTAATTGATTATAAGAAAAGAAGATTAAAAGTAGGAGATAAAGTATTAAAAGAGGGAGATTTTTTATCTTTAGATGGAAGTACTGGAATGGTCTATGAAGGAAAGCTTAAAACTAAGGCTCCTAAATTAGATAATAATTTTCATAAAATTTTAGAGATAGCCGACAAGATAGCTCGGATGGAGGTTAGGGCAAATGCTGATACCCCAAAAGATGCAAAAAAAGCTATTGAGTTTGGGGCCAAAGGAATTGGTCTTTGTAGGACAGAACATATGTTTTTCGAGGAAGATAAGATAAAAGCTATGAGAGAGATGATATTAGCAGCTGATATAGATGGACGGGAAAAAGCTTTAGCTAAGATGTTACCTCTCCAAAGAAAAGATTTTATTGGGATCTTTGAAATTATGAAAGAAAAACCTGTAACTATAAGATTACTCGATCCACCTCTCCATGAATTTCTTCCCCACACAAAGGAAAAGCAAGAGGAGTTAGCTCATGAAATTCATGTTCCAGCTGGTAAAATTAGAGAGGCTGTAGAGCATCTAAAGGAATCTAATCCTATGTTAGGACATCGTGGATGTCGTTTGGGAATTACTTATCCCGAAATTACTATTATGCAGACTCGGGCAATTATAGAAGCTGCATTGGAGGTTCATTCTAGAGGAATAGATGTATGTCCTGAGATAATGATTCCATTGATTGGTAAAGTAGAGGAGTATAGATTACAAAAACAATTGATCTTAGATACGATTACGAAGGTTTTCAAAGAAAGAAAAAGTAGTGTAAGATATAAGATAGGAACTATGATTGAAGTTCCTAGAGCTGCACTTACAGCAGATAAGATAGCTTTAGAAACTGAATTTTTTTCCTTTGGAACAAATGATCTAACACAGATGACCTTTGGATATTCTAGAGATGATACAGGAACATTTTTACCAACTTATTTAAAGGAAGGAATCCTAGCAGTTGATCCATTTAAAATAATAGATACTGAAGGAGTAGGACAACTTATGGAGATTGCTACTACTAAGGGAAGAGGTGTTAATAAAGATTTAGAGATAGGAATATGTGGAGAACATGGAGGAGAACCTAATTCTATTAAATTTGTAAATAGTTTAGGATTTGACTATGTCAGTTGTTCCCCATATAGAGTACCTATAGCAAGATTATCTGCTGCTAAGGCTGAGATAGAATAAAAAAATTATATGAAAAAAGTAATTAAACTATTGGTTTAATTACTTTTTTTTTTTTCGCTAATAAGGTATGATATTAATAGTTGAAAATTAGGAGTTGAAATTTTATGAAAAAAACAGCTATAGATATAGCTTATGAGTATATTGAAAAGATGATAATAAAAGGAAAGTGGAAAGTTGGAGATAAGATTACCCCTGAGGTTCGACTTGCTGAGGAGTTAGGAGTAAGTAGAGTTTCGGTAAGATCTGCAATTGAAAAATTAGTAGCTTTAAATGTTTTAACTAAAAAAAGAGGGGGAGGAAGTTTTGTAAATAAAGTCGATGAGGGAACTTGTCTAAATAATCTTATACCCTTTATGGCAATTGGAGAAAGTAGTTACCGTGAGATGTTGGAATACAGAAGTTATATGGATGTTCTTGCAGTGGAACTTTTTATAAAAAATGCTAGTAAAGAGAATAAAGAAAATTTAAAATTAATTTTTGAGAAGATGAGTGTTAGTCATGGAGGAGAGGAATTTTTTCTTTTAGATATGGAGTTTCATCAAGAGATTGCAAGGGGAAGTCAAAATAAGATGTTGTCTAAGGTAAACCAAATAATTTTTAATGTTTTAAAATATAATTATACTGAGCAGTATCATAAACTTTCTCCTAAAGAGAGGATAGAGGAACATAAAAAAATATTAGATTCTATATTAGAAAAAGATACAGAGATGGCAAAGTTATCTACTAAACTTCATATATTGAGGACTTTAAAAGATTTAGACCGACCTAAATAACTTTCTTTGAATTTTTATAATTTGATTTAAAATAAAATGGAGGTTAAAAGATGAAAAAAGATATGATCAATGGGTTGGTAGCGTGTGTAATTATAGCTATATTAGCGAAGGTTACATCTATATTTCTTCCTTTAGTAGGAAGTACAAGTTTAGCTATAATAATAGGAATTATTGGAGGAAATACTTTAGTTAAGGATAAAAAATATATTCCAGGGGTAAAGTTTTCAGAAAAAAAAATATTGACTATGGCAATTATGTTATTAGGAGCTACTCTTCATCTAAGTGCAATAATAAGTTTGGGGATAAAAGGAGTTATCTTTATACTTTTACAGATAACTTTTGTTATTGGTATAAACTTAGTTGTTGGAAAAGCTTTAGGATTCAGTAAAAACTTTTCCCTCTTGATGGGAACAGGAAATGCAGTTTGTGGTTCATCTGCTATAGCTGCTGTAGCTCCAGTTTTAGGAGCAAAAGAAGATGAGGTTGGGATTCCTATAGCTGTAGTTAATCTTATTGGAACTATATTTATGTTTATACTTCCTGTATTTGCATTTAAAATATTAGGATACACACCTTTAGAAAGTGGGGGGCTCATTGGGGGAGGACTCCAATCGGTAGGTCAAGTTGTTGTTGGAGGTAATTTTTTAGGAGAAGAGGTAGCTAAATTTTCCATCTTATTCAAGATGATTAGAATAAGTATGTTAGGAGGAGTTGTTTTAATCTTTTCTTTTATGAATAATAAGGAGATAGATAATACTAAGATAAAAAATAAATTACCTATCCCACCCTTTATAATTGGTTTTTTTATTTTAAGTATCTTAGTTACGTTAGGTTTAATTAATAATCAAATAAAAGATATTTTAGGGTTTTTAAGTAAAAATCTATTGTTAATTGCCATGGCTGGAATAGGAATGAGGGTAAAATTTAAGGAGTTACTCAGTGAAGGACCCAAGGCTTTATTGTTTGGAATAATAGCTATGTTTTTTCAAATTACTCTATTAATAGTTCTTATAAAATTAATATTAAATTAAAAAAATCTACTAAAAAAAATATAATTTAAAGATGTTTTGAGTCTAAGTTTAAGAAAAAAACATAAATTAATAATTTTTATTTTTTTAAATTATTAGTTTTATTTAAAGTGTTTAAAAAACAGTATTACTAAACTTTTAAAAAAAAAGTATAAAGAATAAAAAAAAGATCCT
>DDQV01000183.1:6719-22140 GCA_002342785.1 Fusobacteriaceae bacterium UBA2433
AGGATCTTTTTTTTATTCTTTTATTGAGTTAAAATTTCATTCCAAACTTCACTTTGAGGAGTTAGTGCTTCACCTAAATCTCTCATAAGATAAGCATCTTTTAGATCTTTTATATCATAGACAGGTGTAGTTTCTCTAATTTTATTTGCTCCTATATTGATAGAAGGAGTTTCTAAATAATCTATAATTTTTACATATACCTCTGGTCTATAGATATAGTTTATAAACTTATGAGCATTTTCAATATTTTTAGATCCCTTTAGTATAACCATACTATCGATATACATCTGAGCTCCTTTTTCAGGGATAAAAAATACCATATTATCTGCTTGTTCATCAGTCATATGAGCTACTATATTTTCATAATAACCGTGTACTACTAAATATTCTCCATTTGAAAATCCTTTTCCAAAACTTTCACTGTCAAATTTTAAGATATTTTCTTTCCACTTTAAAATAATTTCCTTTGCGTCTTCTAAGTCTTGTGGATCAGAAGAATCTGGAGAGTGTCCTGCAATAGTTAGAGCACTAGACATAACTTCTCTCATATCATCTAAAAGAGTCATCTTTCCTTTTAGATCTTCTCTATTATAGATATCAAAAGATCTATCAAAGTCTTTAACATATTTTGTATTTACTGCTATTCCTGTTGCTCCTACAGAATATGGAATAATATAGTCATGATCTTTATCAAAAGTAATTTTAGATCCGATATCTTTATTTAATTCTTTTAAATTTGAGATTTTAGATCTATCTATTTTTTCAAGCATCCCTTGTTTCATCATAATTTCTGCATAGTCAGTAGATGGAACAGTTATATCATAACCATCTCCTCCAGCTTTTATTTTTGCATACATCTCCTCATTAGAAGAATAATAATCTGATATAACTTTTATACCAGTTTCATTTTCAAAATTAGTAATTACCTCATCTGGAATATAATCTGACCAATTAAATAGATATAATTCATTTTTTTGTTCCTCTTTTCCACAGCCTACCAAGGCTAATAACATTAAGATAAATATAATACTTTTTTTCATTTTTTCCTCCTCTTATTTAACTTACCATATATTTTTGTATTTTTTTTGTTGACATTGCCAGTGCTATTGTTCCTGCAATTAATATTACAGAGAGAGCATTAATAACTGGTGAGACCCCAAACTTAATCATTGAATAGATATGTAGGGGTAGGGTAGAAGAACCAGGTCCTGCTACAAAAAAAGTTATCACAAAATCATCGAGAGACAGAGTAATCGACATTAAAAGTCCAGAGATTATTCCTGGCATTAGATTTGGTAATATTATTTTTGTTAGAGTTTCTTTTTCAGTTGCTCCAAGATCATAGGCTGCCTCAACTATAGAATAATCAAAATCGTGTAATCTAGATAAAACAATAAAAAGTACAAAGGGGATATTAAAAGTTGTGTGAGCTAAAAATATACTGAATAATCCCAATTTAAATTTTATACTTGTAAATAAAATTAATAACGATACACCCATTATTATATCTGGTAGAACTAAGGGTAGATAAGATATAATTTGGAGATATTTTTTATGTTTAAAACTATACCACTGAAGTGAGATTGCTCCTAAAGTTCCAATTGCTGTAGATATAATAGACGAAGTTAGAGCAATTAAAATACTATATTTAAATGATGTCCATAATCTCGCTGAGTGATTAAATAATTCATCGTACCACTTGAGAGAAAATCCGTCCCAACTCACACCTTTACCTGAATTAAAAGATTGAATGATAAGAACTACCAAGGGAAGGTATAAGAATACCAAAGTTAACATAAATATATTCATTGAAAATTTTTTTTTATTCATCTCTATGCTTTTCCTCCCTTATGATCTTTATCATATTTTGATAAAACAACAATAAAAATAATTGTTATTATAGTTAAAATTGTCGAGATAGCTGCTGCTTTTGGCAAATTTCTAGTAATTGTAAGTTCCCTAGCAATTATATTTCCTAACATTTGAGAATCATTTCCTCCAACTAATTTTGGAATAGCATAAGATCCTAATGCAGGTATAAATGTAAATAATGTTGCAGTTATAATTCCAGGTTTTATATTTGGTAAAAAAGTTTTCATATAAGCTTCTATCTTAGTTGCACCTAGGTCTCTCGCCGCATCAATAATGGCAAAATCAAATTTTTCTATGGCAGAATAAAGGGGCAATATAGCATACGGTAGATAAGCATAGATGCTAACTAATATTACTGCAAATTTATTATAGATAAATTGATGGGGTTCTAATCCAAACTTTATTAAAAGATTATTTAATAGACCGTTATTTCCAAGAAGAGATATCCAAGAATATATTCTGATTAAAAAATTTGTCCAAAATGGAACTATTATTAAAAATAATAAAAAGTTTTTATATTTAGATGTAGCTATATATAGGGCTACCGGTATGGCTATTAAAATTGTAATAAAAGTTACAATTATAGATATCTCAACTGTATTCCATATAACTTTTAAAAAATATGAACTTTTAAAAAAGTTATATCCATCTATAGAAAATATCCATTCTACTCCTCCATAGATCCCTTTTTTTAAGAAACTATAGATTATAACTATCAGTGTAGGAGCTACAAATAAAAGAGTCAACCAAAAGGTTATAGGAGCAGAATATACTAACCCATTTTTATTACTTTTCATCTATATCACCTCTAAGAGGAAACTGTCGGCAGAATCCCAAATGATATAAACTTCATCTTTCCAGTGGATAGTCTCTGCATCTTCCTCAAAAAAATCAACATGTTGTTTGAATGCACTAAATAATTGATTTCCAACAGTCACAAAGAACTTACTTTGAAAACCAGAGTAGATCATCTCCTCAACTTTTCCTTTAAAAATATTGTCGTTGTCATCTAAATATCTAGGTTTTGATTTGGTTACCTTTACCTTTTCTGGTCTGATAGTTAATTTTACATAATTACCTACCATAACTTCTTTATCTAGTTCAAATTTGATCCTTCCATAACTAGTAGATTCTAAATATGCAAAATCCTTTTCAACTTCTACGACTTTTCCCTCGATAAAGTTTGTTTCCCCAATAAAATCAGCTACATATGCATTGGCTGGACTTTCATAAATTTCATTTGGAGTACCAATTTGAAGTACCTCACCATCTTTCATAACAGCGATTCTATCAGAGACACTAAGGGCCTCTTGTTGATCATGAGTAACAAATACAAATGTGATTCCTACCTCTTCATGGATATTATCTAGTTCTATCAACATATGTTGTCTAAGTTTTGCATCTAATGCAGAAAGTGGTTCATCTAAGAGTAAAACCTTTGGTTTATTTATTAGAGCACGAGCTATGGCAACTCTTTGTTTTTGTCCACCTGAAAGTTGAGATGAATATTTATTTGCATGTTCAGAAAGTTTTACCATCTCTAAATATTTTTTTACCTCTTTATCAATCTCTGTCTCTTTTATTTTTTTTAATCTCAATGGAAATGCTATATTCTCATAGATTGTTAGGTGTGGGAATAATGCATAGGTCTGAAATATTGTATTGACATCTCTCTTATTAGGACTCAGATGGGTAATATCTTTTTCTCCTAAATAGATAGCTCCCATATCAGCTTCTATAAATCCCGCTATCATCCTGAGTAGGGTAGTTTTTCCACATCCAGATCCTCCTAGAATAGAAAAAAATTCTCCACCTTTAATTTCAAAACTAATATTTTTTAATACTTCTACTCCATCAAAAGACTTAGAGATAGAATCAATTTTTATATTTCCTTGTTTCATAAGAACTCTCCTTACTATATAAATTTTAAAGGTATTTATACTTATTTTTAAATACATTTATAAAATATACTAAATTATTTTTTATGTTTTATATAACACGTTTAGAAAAACAGTATTACTAAACCTTAGTGCTTAATTTTATAAAAAAAAACATATTTTGTCAATTGATTTTTTTTATATATCAAGTTATAATATTAGACAGATTCATAAATTTATATATATATATATTTGATTTTTAATAAGTAAAAGGGAGTAGATAATGGATATAGGCAAAAAAATAAAAAGGCTGAGACAAGAAAAGTTTTTAACTCAAGATGAATTAGCTATGAGGTGTGAACTTTCCAAAGGTTTTATATCTCAATTAGAAAGAGATCTTACCTCTCCATCTATTGCCACCCTAATAGATATATTAGAAGGATTAGGTACCAACCTTCGAGATTTTTTTAATGAGGATGAGGATGAAAAAATTGTCTTTAAGAAGGAAGATATTTTTGAAAATATCGATGAAGAATTAAAATATAAGATTGAATGGATCGTTCCCAACGCACAAAAAAATCAAATGGAACCTATCCTCATAACCATAGAAGAGGGAGGAAGATACAAGGAAGAACTTCCCCATGAGGGAGAGGAGTTTGGATATGTCCTTAGTGGAACGGTCTTAATTCATTTAGGAGAAAAAATATATAAAGCTAGAAAGGGAGAATCTTTTTACTATAAGTCTAGAAAAAATCATTATATTTCCAATGCAGGAAAAAATTTAGTTAAAGTTTTATGGGTTTCTAATCCACCGGCATTTTAAAAAAGGTATCAAAAGTAAATTTACTTTTGATACCTTTTTATATATATTTTTTATATATATTTTTTATATATATTTTTTATATTTAAAAACTTATTTTAAATAATATATACTTTCCATTATTTTTTCTAACTCCTTAGATATCTTAGAGTTACTCATCCCATGATGATTTATTATTATAGAAAAGGCCAGGAGGTCCCCATCTATATTATGTATATATCCTCCATAAGATTTAATTCCTGTTAGAGTTCCACTCTTTCCATGGAGATTGTCTACTAGGACTGTTTCTTTTTGAAAATCTTGAAAAGTTCCATTTTTTCCAGGTTCGGCTAAGGAATCATAGAAGCTAGAAAAATTTGTTGAATCTTTCATATGTTTAAAAACTTCCACAATAGTATTAGGAGTTACCCCATCATAACGAGATAAGCCACTTCCATCATAGATATATAATCCCTTAGTAGAGATATATTTATTCCAATAATTTTTTATTGTTCTGTATGATTTTTTTTCTACCTCTATCTTTAAATGTTCTGCAAATAAATTTACACTATACTTATTCATATAGGAAAGGATCTCTCCTAATTCTGGAGAATATTGAGTATAGATAAAAGTTTTTTTATTTTTATTTTTTTTAAATTTATCTATAGATATGTTTTTATTATTTTTTATACCTTGTTCTTCTAAAACTTGAGAAAATATTGTTCCTAGAGCTGATGCTGGATCTGGCATCACTGTGTTATACGATATTTTTGATCTATTCATTGTTCCTAATATAGTTATTTTATTAGTATATGGTGAGGCTACTAGTGTTATTTGGGATGAATTTTTATCATTTGTTATAGCTCTATTATCTATAATGGTATTAGCATAGGTTGGAGAGACAGTTGTTTTAATCTCCTTACCATCTTTAGTAAGGGTAAGTCTGATACTGTTATCTAAAAAAGTAAGTCCACTAGGTTTTGATGCGAAAGTGTATCTAAGATCTCCCCACTCCCAAGTTTTAGATAGTGTTGCATCAGGATAATAAGATGGATCAGTTATAATATTTCCATTAATTTTTTTTATTCCTATGGTTTTAATTTCTTCTACCCATGTGTTTAAAAATTCCATCTGTTTCTTTTTTTCCTCTGTTGTGATCCATATGGGATTTTTTGCTACTAAGTATCTAGATCCTAAAGTGGGGTCTCCACCACCGATGATATAGATATTACCATTTAGGGTACCCTTTGAATCTATCTTTCCGTCATAGGCTAGAGTAGTTTTAAATCTATAATCTTTACCTAAGATTTCTAAAGCTGCTGCTCCTGTAAGGATCTTCATATTAGAAGCTGGGACCAATGATTTATTTGGATCTAATTCAAATAATGTTTTATTAGTTTCAAGATTTACAACTTTAATTCCTAAAGAAGCATTTTTTATCTCTGGAAGATCTATAAATTTATCTACAGCTAGTTCAGTTTTAGATTTGGTTATAATAGTTTTAATAATTTTATCTTTATTTTTTGTTTTAACTGGTTTAGTTTTTATAATTTTATCTTCTAATTTGTTTTCTTTTATAATAGTTTGAGTATCTATATTCTTACATGAAACTGTAGATATTAAGACTATTAATAGGATTATTTTTTTAAGTATATTCTTCATTTTTTATTCTTCATTCTCCTCTATAACTTTTTATATAAAAATTAAAACTTTACATTTGTTTCAAAGTAAGTTATAATTCTTTTGAAATGTGTTAGCGACATTATGGTGTTTCTAATGCTGAGCCAGTAATCCTTCTCAAAAGGTTTTACTGGCTCGTTCACTTTATATACTAATCCCTCTATCTTTTAGATAAAGGGATTTTTTTATTATATTTCCACAGGGAAATATTTTTCTAATTTTAAGTTAACATATCTTCCTGTATCCTCTAATTTAAACTCAGCAGAATACAATTTTTCATCCTTACCCTTTATCTTATTGATGAGGATATTTTCTCCTTTTATTAATTTTTTAGCTCTTGTTTTAGAGATCTTTACCTCTATAGATTTATATTTTAAATTTTTCCAAATTGTAAAATTACAAGGTGGTGTATCTCTATAGCCAACACATGCAAATCCCTTACTATTCTCATAGATATTTTTTCCACATCTAGGACAGATAGCTATTATTTCTCTATCTGAATCGTTGTAAACTCTTGGGATCTCAATATTTTGATTTATAATTTTTTGTAGTTCCTCTGTAACTAGATCGATGGTATCTTGGATAGTATTATTTCCCCTATATACTTTTTTTAAAAGTTTTGAAAATTCTACTGTTTTTGTTTTATATAGATCCACATTTAATTTATCTAAGGTGTCTACAACCTTTCTTCCTAAGGGTTCCAAAGAAAAGTTAGATTTATTTTGAGAGATATACTCATATTTTTTTGCATTTTCTATTATTCCTGTCCTTGTAGCTTCAGTTCCGATCTCAATTCCTTTGAGTATAGCCTTATACTCATCTTCCTCTGTGTCATTATCTTTTCTAAATGGATTTTTTAGATGAGATGATAGCTCCCTTTCTGAAACCTTTCTAGGAGGATTAGTTTCCTTTGATATCTTTTTAAAGTCTACTTCAAATGTGTCTCCTATAATAAAGTTTGGTAATTTATTTTCAAAAGTTGCAGGTTCGTATTTTAAAAATCCTAACTGAACGATACTCTCTCCAGAAAGTTTAAATTTTTCATCTCCTACACCTATTGTTATTATAACTTTTGCTGTGATAGTATCCTCAACTAAAAAGTTTGAGATAAAACGATTTAAGATAGTTTCGTAGATTATTTTCTCTCTATTTTTTAGATTACTTTTTGGAAATTTCATAGTTGGAATTATTGCACTATGACTCTCTACCTTATCGTCATCAAAGATTTTTTTAGAATCTTTAAATTTTACATTATGATCCTTTGAAAGAACTTTTAAAAGTTGTTTAACCTTTCCCTTTTCATTTACCGCTAGATATTCTGTATTTGTCCTAGGATATGTAACATATCCATTTTCATATAATTTTTGGATAATTTCCAAGGAACTTTTGAAGTCTATCTTATTTTTTTTTGAAAGTTGAGACTGTAATTTTGATAATGAAAATAATTTACTTGGTTGTTTTTTTATATTTTTATCCTCTTTAGATAATACTTTTCCTTGATTAGAGTTTAGTTCTTCACATTTTAGATCAGCTTTTTTCTCATTTTTCATGGGATATTTTGTATTTTTAGAGAGTTTAAATTTTATTTCATCTTTTTCACACTCACTCTCTAGTTGGATATATTTTTCTGGAACAAAGTTTTCTATTGCAATGTCTCGGTCATAGATAAATTTTAATACAGGTATTAGTACTCTACCAACTGGCATCAATTGACCGCTTTTTAGGGTGATATATCTAGTTAAGTTTATTCCAAAAAGCCAATCCATAACAGTTCTAGAATATCCCTCAAAAGCTAATTTTATATAGTCGCTATCAGGTTTTATATTTTTTACTTCCTCTATGATAGTTTCCTTTGTCTGCTCTGGAAGCCAAAGTCTATAGACATCTTTTTTTATTTTAGATTCCTTTATTATCCTGTCTATTATTATTTGTCCCTCTCTATCTGCATCGCCACAATTTATAATACCATCTATATCCTCTCTTCCCATAAGGTTTTTTAGGATCTTAAATTGTTCTGCTACTCCCTTACTTTCCTTTAATTTAAATTTAAATTTTGGAGGAGTAAAGGGGAGTTTTACCTCCTTCCATTTCATTTTTTTATTAAAATAATCATCTACATCTGAGAGTTCAAATAGGTGTCCAAATGCCCAAGAGACAATATATTTTTCCCCTTCAATATATCCATTGCCCTTTTTTTTCAATCCTAAAGCATTGGCGACATTTCTTCCTAGACTAGGTTTTTCTGCTATAATTAATTTTTTCATTACTACCCCTCTTATTTAACTTGCTGTTTTATAACTTTAATTTTTTATGACAAACTTTTTTTAACCTCCCTTTTAATTCTAAAGGATTGTAGGATTTAAATCAAGGAAAAAAGAAAATTGACCTTAACCTTCTAATATTGATATAATTTAAGATAAATAGATAGATATTTTCCATCTATAAATTTTTAAAATCAACTCTTGTTTCAGAGGAGAATTCAATATGTTAAAATTTAAAAATATAACTACTAAAGAAAAAAAACCTTATCTGAATAATTTAAATTTGGACATATCAAATGGAAAATTTGTTCTTTTAAATTATAGATCTAGACTTGAAAAAAATAAGATGATAGATTTAATTTGTCAATTAGATAAACCAAGATCTGGTAAGATAGTAATAGGAGATAAAAATCTCGCTAAGTTTAGTTGTCGTTCAAAGATAATACATAAAAGAATAGGGATTTGTTTTGAAGATCTAAAACTTATAGAGAGTAAAAATGTTTTTGAAAATATTATCTTTCCATTACAGATCCATACAAAACTATCTTTTAAAAAGATCGTTGAAAAAGGTGAGGAACAACTAAAAATGTTTGGTCTTTCAGAGAAAAAAAATAGTTTTTTAACAACTCTAAGTTTAGAGGAAAAACAAAGACTTAACATTGCTAGATCTTTAGTATTAGATCCAGAATTAATTGTATTAGATAATCCTCAACTTAATTTAAAAGTTGAGATGACAAAGAGTCTCATGAAGTATCTACAAGATCTAAATAGTAAGGGTAAAACTATAGTGATCTTTACCAATGATAAAACCACTGAAAATATGATAAATTGTGATAAATATATGTTAGACAAGGGAGCAATATTAGATGTTTAAAAAAATAAAAGAGATGAATAATGAGATAAATCAATTGATCCAAAAAAATATGACTTACTATACCTTAAGCTTTACAACTTTGATATTTGCATTTTTATTTTTTAATATAAGTGTCATATCTATCTATAATATCTATCAGAGTAATAAAACTTTAAGTAAAAGTTATACTCTTAGTGTATATATGAATAATAATGTCTCTCAAAATAGTATTGAAAAAATCGAAAAAGATATTTTAGAACTTGATGGTATTGAAAAGATTAGTTATATAAATAAGGAGATAGCATTTAAAAAATTAGCTGTACAATTAGGACTGAGTAATAGTGGGATAAGTAACCCTCTTTTAAATTCTTTTGTAGTAAGGACTGCAGGAGAGGAAAAAATGAATGATGCAAAAATAATTATAGATGAGATCGATGGTGTAAAAGAGGTTGTAATCAATAAAAAAAATATAGATACATTAAATGAAAAGATAAAAAGAAATAATAAACTTATGATTGGATTACTTCTTATTACCTTATTACCTATAAAGATCATGATATTTAATATAATGCATAGTAGTGTGGTTAGTCAAAATCATGATATAGAAGCTAAATTATATCTAGGGATGGAAAAAAGAGAGATATTAAGACCATATTATTTTATAAATAATATAAAATTTATCTCGGCAAATATTATTGGAAGTTTGATTTTTTTAAATCTTTATGAGTTTATCCGAAATGAAGTAGTTGAATTAAATCATCTAGTTTCTACTATTCAAGTTGGAATTGTAATTGGAATTCTTGTTATCTTAGTTAACTTTATCTTTCCAATCCTATCTTTTAATTTGATAAAGGTAAAGAGGTAGGTCTATGAAAAAAATAATATTTTTCCTAATCCTTGTAGTTATTAATGTAAATGTATTTTCTAACAGTTTAGATGATAAAAAAAGTCAGATCGATAAGATTGAAAGTGAGATCAAAAGAAATGGTGAAGAGATTAAAAAAAATGCTCAAAAAATTAAAAATATAGATAGAGAAACTGAAACGTTAAAGGAACAAATAATTCGTGTAGAAAAAGAATTAAAAATTATTGAGAGTGAGAAGGAACTTTTAAAAAAAAAGATCGATGTAGTTAATAGAAAGATCGATTATGGTCAAAGAAATTTAAAATTTAGTTCTAAAGAGTTAACTAATATGGAAAATGAATATATAGCCATGCTTCAATCGTGGCAAAAAAAAGAGATAGTCGATGAAACGGATACTCATAATTTTAAAGAGATCCTAAAAGCTAATCAAGAGAGGCAAGAGGAGATAAAGGGTGTTCAAAATAATATAAAAAAAGTTAAGGAAAATATTGAAATAGAGCAAAGAAATTTAAAAAAATTAGAATCTCAATTAGCTTACAAAGAGCGTCAACAAGAGAGTAAAAAAAGACAACATAAGAACTTAATTATTAAGTATAATAATGATAAGAAGGTAACAACAGCTAAAACAAATAAAGCTAAAAGTACAATAACTAGTCTTCAGAAACAAAAAATTGCTATTGAAAAAGAGATTGATAATATAATTAAAACTAGAACTAAACAATTAGGAAATGTAAATTATTCAACTATTGCTAAAAATTTGGGAAGTTTTAAAAAACCTATTACAGGAAAAATTGTAGTTGGATTTAATCAGGCTAAGGTAGGAGGAGTTCGTAGTTCTGGTCAAGAGATCCAAGGAACTTTAGGAGACCGAGTTGTTGCTGCAAATAGTGGTAAGATTATCTATTCAGGAAAATTTATGAATATGGGAAAAGTTGTAATGATAGACCATGGATATAACTTGATTACTATCTATGGAAATTTAATCTCTAGTTATGTAAAATTAGGGCAAACAATAAAAAAAGGAAGTGAAATTGGAATTTTGGGACTTAACCTAGATGGGAAATCATATCTTTATTATGAGACAAGATTTAATCTGAAATCTTCAAATCCAAATAATTTCTAAAAAATATTTTAAATTTAATTATATATTTGATTATTGGCTATATAGGGGGATAAAGATGGGAAAAAAAGTGTGTATCATATATAATACCTCTAAAAAAGATGCGATAAAATTTTATGAGGTGTCTAAAGAATTTTTTGAAAGTTGTGGTGTAGAAGTTTTGTCAGAGATAGAGGGGTCAAACTTTGTTGTTGTAATTGGTGGCGATGGGACTCTTTTACAAGCTAGCAAAGATATAGCTAGACAAAATAAATTTGCTATTGCTGTAAATATGGGAAGTCTTGGATTTCTTACAGAGATAAGAAAGGATGAAGCTCTTCAAGTTTATAAAGATGTTTTAGATGGAGATTATGAATTAGAGGAAAGACATATGTTAGAGGTAGAAGTTAAAGGAGAGATCTATACTGGACTCAATGAATTAGTTATGACAAAGGGAGGAGTTCTTCAAAAATTAGTTAGAATAAAAGCTTCTGGAGAACATTATATTAATACCTATAGGGCAGATGGATTGATCGTTGCAACTCCTACAGGATCTACAGGATATTCCCTTTCAGCAGGGGGGCCTATTATTAGATCTAATTTAGATGTTTTTTTAATTACTCCAATCGCTCCACATAACCTTAGTACTAGACCTATAATAATAGATGGGAAAGAGGAGATTACACTAAGATTAGATGAAACAGGAAACTCTGCTTATATAACTATCGATGGAGCTAATTCTATAGAAGTAACTGAAAATGATCTTATTAAGATAAGATATTCAAAAAAAAGATTAAAGTTAGTTGTGCCAAAATCAAGAAATTATTATTCTATTTTAAGGGAAAAATTAAAGTGGGGAG
Organism: Fusobacteriaceae bacterium UBA2433; assembly: GCA_002342785.1. Lineage (GTDB taxonomy): Bacteria > Fusobacteriota > Fusobacteriia > Fusobacteriales > Fusobacteriaceae > Psychrilyobacter. Next base: position 18,886 of record DDQV01000183.1, read on the forward strand.
ATCTAATATGTTAAGGGAACTTCGAATTGAAAATTTAGCAATTATAGATAAATTGGAATTAGAATTTCAAGATAAATTAATAGCTCTTACAGGGGAAACAGGAGCTGGGAAATCTATTATCCTTGCAGGGATCAACCTTCTTATTGGGGAAAAAACTAATATGGAGATGCTCAGAGATGGAGCGGATTATCTTTTAGCTGAAGGTGTTTTTGATGCTGATGAAAATCAAGTTAAAGAATTAACTGAAATGGGTATAGATGTAGAAAATAATGAGATAATTGTCCAGAGAAGGATGGAGTCTAATGGACGGGGAAAGGCTTTTGTAAATGGAAGAAGAGTTCCTATGAGTAATCTAAAGGAGATCATGGGAACCTTGGTAGATATTGTAGGCCAACACTCCCATCAAATGTTACTTCATAAGGTAAATCATATAAAATTAATCGATAGATTTTTAAATAAAGATGAAAATCTTATCAAGGAAAAAATTGTAAATATTGTTTCTAACTACGAGGAGATCCAAAGACTTTTAGTTCAACTTTCAGAGACAAGAAATAGTATAAAGGAAAAAAAAGATCTCTATGAATATCAGCTAACTGAGATAGAAGAGGTAAACTTATCTGAAAATGAAGATGAAGAATTAGAAGAGGAATATAAGATCCTTTTTAATGCTGGTAAAATTACAGAAAAATTAAAAAATTCATATTATAGTATCAGTGATGGAGAGATAAATGTTACTTCACTACTTCATAGTGTAAAAAAAAATATGGAGTACCTCTCTCAGTATGGTAAAGATTATGAAACTATTTTTGAAAAGATAGAAAAGATCTACTATGAAGTTGAAGAACTTACATATAGTATAGAAAATATTCAAGATAATATAGATGTAGATGAGTACAGACTCAATGCTGTAGTAGATAGATTAGATAAGATAAATAGTCTTAAGAAAAAATATGGAGATGATATTTCAGAAATTTTAAAATATAGGGAAAAGATAAGAAAAGAATTAGATCTTTTAGATGAAAGTGATTTTGAAGAAAAAAAATATAAAAAAAATATGGAAGAACTTCTGAAAAAATATAGGGAAGAAGCGACTAAACTATCTGCTATTCGTAAGGCAAAGGCTAAGATGATAGAGGAAAAATTAGTTTCTGAATTGATCTATCTAAATATGAAAGATGCAAGATTTGAGGTAGACTTTAAAATAGATGAAAAAATTTCTAGAACAGGGATGGATATAGTAGAATTTATGATAGCTCCCAACTTAGGTCAAGATATGAAACCTCTAGCTAAAGTAGTTTCTGGTGGTGAGATGAGTAGGATCATGTTAGCATTAAAGGTTATATTTTCAACTGTAGATAATGTGCCTATACTTGTTTTTGATGAGATCGATACTGGAGTAGGAGGAGAGACTGTTAAAAAAATAGCTGATAAGTTATATGATATTGGTGAAAATGCTCAGATAATATGTATAACCCATTCACCTGCAATAGCAGCTAAGGCTAGCCAACAATTTTATATTGAGAAAAAAAATATAGATGGAAAGACAATAGCCACAGTAAAAAATCTAAATCCAGATGAGAGAGTAGATGAGATAGCACGAATGTTAGCAGGAAATAATGTCAGTGAAAGTGTAAGAAATTATGCAAAAGATCTGCTAAAGGGGTGAGAAGATGCTCAGTAAGATACCAGGATTCAAAGATTTTGAAAAATATATGAAAGATAGAAACTTTAGCTATAATAGTTGTGAAGCTTATAAAAAAGATATTGATGATTTTTTTATCTTTATTAGGTATAAACCTTTAAATGAAATATCAGAAGAGGATATATTAAACTTTGTAAAAGATCTAAAAAAAGTTTATTCAAACAATAGTATTAACAGAAAAATAATATCTATTCGAGGATATTTAAAATATTTCTATAAAAATGGTATAATAGATATTCTACCTACAGAAAAGATAAAAAATCTATCTCCAGAGAAAAGAACTTTAGAGGTATTAAGTTTTGATGAGATAAATAGACTCAGAGAAGTTATGGATGATTCTCCAAAGGAATATAGAGATAAGATCATCTTAGATATTCTCTATGAGACTGGGATATTAATCTCAGAAGTTTTAGATCTAAGGTGTGAAGATATAATCTCAGATGATTATAAGGTTATAACTCAAATAAAGGGAACAAAGATAAATAAAGTTCCATTAGATGATCTTTTGAGTGAACGATTAAAAATATTTATAGAGGAAAAAAGAGAAAAACTTAGAAATAAAAATACAAAAATATTTTCTAGTATCTCTAGGCAAAACTATAGAGCTAGACTTATAATATATGGAAAAAGAGCCAACTTAGATAGGGATATATATACCCATATGATTAGAAATTCTGTTTTAAAAAATATTTTAGATAAAGAGGGAGCTCATATTGTAAAAGATAGGATGGGATATTCTACAATTAAAAATACAAGTCTCTACGAGAGTAGAAATACTAAGCAGATTAAAAAAATATATATGGAAATAGGAATAGGTGACAAGTAGGGAAGATAAATAATTTTCTCTCTACCTAATTAATAATAGAAGAAAAAAGGAGATTTAATGAAAGCAGGATTTATAGCAGTAGTAGGAAGACCAAATGTAGGAAAATCTACATTGATGAATAAAATTGTAAATGAAAAGGTAGCCATAGTTTCTAATAAAGCTGGAACAACAAGAGATTCAATTAAGGGGATATTAACTATCCAAGATACACAATATGTATTTATTGATACTCCAGGTATCCATAAACCAAAACATCTTTTGGGAGAACATATGACCAACACAGCGATCAATGCACTAAAGGAAGTTGAAGCTGTTGTTATGGTTTTAGATGGGACCCAAGAAATTAGTACAGGAGATCAATTTGTATTTGATAAAATTATGAAAGCTCCCAACACTCCTAGAATTGCCATTATAAATAAGATCGATCTTATGAAAGATGTAGAGATTGAGGAAAAAATTGGAGAGATCCAAGCAAAATTAGGAAATTTCCATAGAATTGTAACTATGTCAGCTGAGTATGCTATTGGTATTCCAAAATTATTAGAAGCTATCGATCCATTTTTAGAGGAAGGAATCATGTACTATCCTGAAGATATGTATACTGATATGCCTATATATAGGATGATAATTGAGATTGTAAGGGAAAAAATATTAACTAGAACTAGAGATGAGATTCCTCATTCTATCGCTGTTGAGATAATAAATGTAGAGAGAAGGGACAATGGAA
>DDQV01000059.1 GCA_002342785.1 Fusobacteriaceae bacterium UBA2433
ACTAATAAAAAATATCAAAATATTTTTATAGTGGTTCTTTCCACTGTACACCTTAATCGATTGTTTAAAACAATGTTTTAAACGACAATTGAGTTTTTAATTTACATTTTTTTCTATATTTAACTTTCAATGTCCCTTTATATCTCGTTCGGTTTCCCTTACGGACAAGAAGAAGTATACCGTACTTATTATTTTACGTCAAGAATTTTATTTGTTTTTTTTTTTACACCTTTTATTTAAGATCAAACCTACTATAAATATATACAACAAATAAAATATATAATTTTTCTTAATTTTAAACTTATTCTTAACACTTTATTTTTTTAAATTTTTTCTATAAAATCTTAAAAAATATAAATTTTTTAAGATTAATTATAAATTTATTTGTCTATTATGATATACTATATAGTCTAAATATCATTATAAAAGGAAGTATCTATGAAAACTTATGAATATATAGTTGTAGGTGGAGGTCCTGCTGGTATATTTTCTGCTATATATGCAGGAAACCTCGGAATAAAAACTGCAATTTTAGAAAAAAAAAATAAAATAGGAAAAAAAATATTAATCTCTGGTTCCGGTCAATGTAATATTACTCATACAGGAGAAGTTAAAGAATTTTTAACTAAATATGGAAACCACGGAAAATTTTTACGAACAGCAATCTATAAATACTCCCCTAAAGATCTGCAAAAATTTTTTAAAGATAATGGATTAGAGTTACTTCCTAGGGAAGATGGAAAAATATTCCCTAAAACTAAACGATCCGTAGATGTTGTAGAACTACTTTATACTTTATGTAAAAAATTTAATGTTGATATTATAGAAGAATGTGAAGTTTTAACTATAAAACATAAAAATAATTTCACTTTAAATACAACTTTAGGTAATTTTGTATCTAAAAATATTTTACTCTCTACTGGAGGTGTTACATATCCTCAAACAGGTAGCGATGGTCAGGGATATAGCTTAGCTAAAAATTTAGGACATAAAATAATAAAACCAAAACCATGTCTTACTCCTGTGTATATAAAAGATTTCCCCTTTACTAATTTAGCTGGGATATCTTTTAAAAATATCTCTATCAGTATTTTTGATGAAACAAAAAAAAATAATGAGTCCAAAGGAGATATTTTATTTACCCATAAAAATTTAAGCGGTCCAGGAATTTTAGATAACTCAAGATATATAAAAAAAGGAAATAAAATTTCATTTAATTTTATAGATACAACTTTAGAACAATTTAAAGAAAACTTTATAAAATACACCAATGATCACGGCAAAAATTTGACTAAAACTTTTTTAAATACTTATAATCTCCCTGAAAGATTTATAAAACATATCCTATTTGTAGCTGAAATATCTGAATGTTTAAAGATCTCTAGTTTAAATAAAAAAATAAGAGATAACCTTGGAAAACTTCTTATAGATTATCAATATGAAATAACAAAATTAGATGGTATAGATGTAGGTATGGCTACTAACGGTGGTATAAATTTAAAAGAAATCGACTCTAAAACTATGGAATCTAAATTAATTAAAGGTCTTTATTTTGGTGGAGAGATAATGGATATAGACGGTGATACTGGTGGATATAACATTCAGGCTGCAATATCAACAGGAATATTAGCTGCAAGAAATATAAAAATAGTTAACGATAGAAAATAAAAAATATTTAATACTTACTCTAAATAATCTATACAAAAAATTTGTAAAAAAATAATAAAATTTAGGAGGAATATCTCAATATGAAATTAGAAAAAATTAAGGAATTTAAACAATTTGCCAGTGAGGTTATATTGAAAGTTTTAATAAAAATGGATAAAGATTTTCAGAACTACCAAAATTTAGATGACTATGACGGAATGCAAAAAATTAAATTAGAATTTATTCCAAAGTACGAAAAACTTTACCTTGAATTCTCTAATAATATTTCAGAAAATTTAGATGATTTTGACGACGAAAAAATAGAATCTCTAATGTCTATTATCAATGATATTATGAAACTTCATAATATCGATATTGATTATATCTTAAATGATATAGACAAAAGAAAAAATTTGAAAGAAAAATCTGGTGCACAAGTCGTAAAAAGATTATTTCAATATCAAATAAAAGAGTTAGAATCAAAGATGAAAAAATTATTAGAACAAGCTGATACTATCTTAGATGCAGAAGCAAAATTAGAAACTGAACTAAGAGATGCCATACAAGAAACTAATCAAATGAGAATCCTAGATCAACTAGTTATAGTGAGAAGTAAATGGAGTATCTTAGAGAAAAAAACTATTCAATGTAAAACAGCACTTGATCAATTAAAAGAATCTTTAGAAAAAAAATGGACTTATGATATCTATGGTACTATATCTCAAGAGGAATTAAAAAAAGTTTTTAATTTAAAAAAATAAAGAAAAATTATATTATGTTTTATTTTTTTAATTATATTTATAAATAATTTCCTATGTTTCCTATAAAATATTAGGTTAATCTAGTTTTTTCTAGATATTGCACAAGTCAAATTACTATGTTAAAATGGAGGTATATTTCGATATGAATACAGGAATTAAAATTACAATAAATGTGGTAGTCATCTTAATTATCATATTTTTTGTTATGAAAAGAAAAACAAATAATACAAAAACCGCAACTATAATACAAAAGGAGGCAACAATCGTGTCAAATACAAACTTAATTGCAACAATCAAAACTAACAAAGGGGATATAAATATAACATTATTTCCAAATGAAACACCATTTACAGTACTTAACTTTGTAAATTTAGCTCAAAAAGGATACTATAACAACTTAAAATTTCATAGAGTTATTGCAGACTTTATGATTCAAGGTGGATGCCCACTAGGTACAGGTACAGGTGGACCAGGATACAATTTTAAAGATGAATTTGTAAAGGAATTAGTATTTGATAAACCTGGAATTTTAGCTATGGCAAACTCTGGTCCTAATACAAACGGTTCTCAATTTTTTATCACTCATACAGAAACTTCATGGTTAAATTACAAACATACTATCTTTGGAGAAGTTGTATCTTCTGAAGATCAAGATGTAGTTAACAAAATAGCTCAAAATGATATCATTGAAACTATTGAAATTAATGGAGATGTAGAACCATTTTTAGAAGCAAATAAAGACCTCTTAGCTGAATTAAACAAATAATTTCTTAACTTAAATTAACTCTAAAATTCGGAGGTATACACATGAAAAAAATATCACTTATTTCTGCAGTCCTTTTTCTTTTTCTTTTTCTTTTAGGAGGGTGTTCATCTATTAGAAAAGCTCAAAAAGCAGGAGAGGTTGCAAAAATAAATAATATAAAAGCAACAATAGTTACCACTCAAGGAGATATCAATTTCTATCTCTATCCAGAAGCTGCCCCTATTACAGTAGCAAATTTTATTAACTTATCTAAAAGAGGTTTTTACGATAATCTAAAATTTCATAGAGTTGTAGAAAATTTTATGGCTCAAGGAGGAGATCCTTTAGAAAATGGTCTAGGTGGTCCTGGTTATAAGATCGAAGATGAATTCGTAGAATGGTTAGACTTTTATCAAACAGGTATATTAGCTATGGCGAATGCCGGTCCTAATACTGGTGGTTCTCAATTTTTTATGACAATGTACGCCGCGGATTGGTTAAATCAAAAACATACAGTATTTGGAGAAGTTATTTCTGATAGTGATTTAGGAATTATTAGAAAATTAGAAGTAGGAGATAAGATCAAAGAAATAAGATTTGAAGGAGATGTAGACTTTTTCTTAGCACTTGAAAAAGATAGAGTCGAATTTTGGAATGAGACTTTAGATAAAAACTTTCCAAATTTACAAAGTTATCCTATAAAAGATATTACTGATCCTATTTTTACTGAAACTTACATCAACTATAAAGATGAATTAGAAAGAATACAAAAAACAAAGTTAAAAACTAATAAACCTTATGATCCAAAATTTATTCCTGCTTGGATAAGATATATCGATAATAAATATACTGAATCAAAAAATAAATCAGAAGTTATAAAAAAATAATTAAGAAAAAGATAATTTCACTCAATCGAGGGAGTTATCTTTTTTTTATTAAAATAGATTGTCTTTGACACCCTTATAGGCCTAATATATAATATATTTAATAGAAATATACAGGTGTATAATTACAATAAAGGAGAGATAAAATGAAATTAAATAGTCAACAGCCACTCTATCTTCAAATCTATGAAATGATCAAGCAAGATATTATTGAAAATAAATACACAAAAAATGAAAAACTTCCATCTATTCGAAATTTAGCAAAAAAATTAGGTGTCAACAATGTAACTATTGTTAAAACTTATGATACATTAGAAAAAGATTTATATGTTTATAAAAAAAGAGGAAGTGGAGTTTATGTAAATAATCTCAATATTAGAAAAAATTTTTTAGAGGAAGAGATCATTATGGAAAATTTTCAATATGGAAGACTAGAAGTAAATTGTAAAATTAATTTTGCTAATAGTAATCCCAATGGAAATTATTTTCCTATAAAAAAATTTAAAGATTGTATAAATTATGTAATAGATAGGGACCAAGAAAAAATATTTGCCTATGAAGACCCAAAAGGTTATATAGAATTAAGAAATACCATTTCAAAACATTTAGAAACTGAAAAAATAATAGTCCCTCCTAAATATATCCAAATAATTTCAGGAGCCCAGCAAGGAATCGATCTTATAACGAAATCTTTAATTCACTTTGGAGACAAAGTCATCATTGAAAATCCTAGTTATTCTGGAGCCATTACTTCTTTTAAAAGAGGTGGGGCCAAGGTTATAGATATTCCATTATTAAAAGATGGAATTGATCTAGATATCTTAAATAATATTTTAATAAAAGAAAAAATTTCATATCTATATCTTATGACAAATTTTCAAAATCCTACTGGGATCTCTTACTCTAAAAAAAATAAATTAAAAATTCTAGCATTAGCTAAAAAATACAATTTTTATATAATTGAAGATGATTCTAGTTCTGATCTTTATTATAAAAATAAACCTTTTTCTTTAAAGTCTATGGATACTAATGAAAAAGTAATCTATATTAAAAGTTATTCTAGAATATTTATGCCTGGACTCAGATTAGGATTTTTGATAGCTCCTAAAGATAAACTAAAATATATATCTTTTACTAAATATCACACTGATATATCTACACCAGGTTTAATACAAAGAGCCTTTGAACACTATCTTAATTCTCCTTTATGGGAAATACATACTAAAAAATTGAGAATCATCTATAAGAAAAAATTTGAAGTAGCTTATAATCTATTAAAAAAAATAGACCATCTTGAGTTGTTTGCTATTCCACAAGGTGGTCTATATTTTTGGGTGAAATTAGAAAACATTACTAGTGAGGCTCTCTTTCTAAAAGCTCTTCAAAAAAAAGTAGGAATTCTCCCAGGATCTATATTCAAATTAAATGAAAAAAGTGAAGGATGGGTAAGACTTTGTTTTGCTGATGTAGAGATAGAAGAGATAAAAAAAGGGTTAAAAATTTTAAAAGAATCTGTAGAAAAACTTCACAAATTATAAAAAATTAAAGATCTATAGTTTTTTCGTCTAAATACTATACTATTTAGATATTTTTATTCCTATTAATTTTTTAGTATAATATCCTCAAACTTAAATAAACTATAAGCAAACATATTTTATTATATAATTCATTTTGGAGGGAATCATATTGAAAAAATTATTAATGACACCAGGACCAACAAATGTACCTAAAGAGATTAGAAATAAAATGGCTGAAGATGTTATTCATCATAGAATGACCGATTACAAAAAATTATTTAGTGAAGTTAGTGAAGATTTAAAAAAAATTTTTAAAACAAAACAAGATGTTATAACATTGACATGTTCTGGAACTGGAGTCATGGAAGCCTCAGTTGTAAATTTATTTTCAAGAAAAGAAAAAGTATTAGTAATAAATACAGGATATTTTGGACAACGGTTTGTGGAACTTACAACAACCTATGGCCTCGATGTTTTAGAATTAAAATATGATTGGGGTTCTACTTACGATATTGAAGATGTAAAAAAAATTATCTTGACTAATCCAGATTTAAAGGGAATTTTTATAACTCATAGTGAAACTTCTACTGGAGTTTTAAATAATCTTCAAAAAATTGGAGCTCTTACAAAAAATACAGATATTCTCTTAGTTGTAGATTCTGTCAGCGGTATGGTTGTTAATCCCCTGGAGTTTGATGATTGGTCCCTCGATTGTGTAATTGCTGGAAGTCAAAAAGGTTTTTTACTCCCTCCAGGTTTAGCTTTTATAGCTCTTAGTGAAAAAGCAAAAAAAGCTATGATGAATTCAAATTTTCCTAAATTTTATTTTGATTTTAAAAAATATATTAAATTTTTAAAAGAACAAAAACAAAGTCCTTATACACCGGCTATTACCTTAGTCGTAGGATTAAAAACTGCATGTGAACTTATTTTAAAAGAAGGTTTAGATTCTATACAAAAAAAACATACAAAACTTCCTCAATATCTAGGAGAAGAACTTTCCAAACTCGGATTTGAATATTTTGTAAAAGACAAAAAAGCTAGGGGAAATACATTAGTTGCAGTAACACATCCAAAAATTAAAGATATGGATAAACTCCGAGAAGAAGTAGATAAAAGTGGAGTAAGTATTGCAGGAGGACAGGGAGATTACGTTGGAAAAGTTCTTAGAATAGGTTGCCTTGGAAATATAACTAAAATAGATATCGATAGAACCATTAAAGAAATTAAAAAAAATTTAATATAAAAATTATTCTAAAATAAATTATTACATTATATATTTTGCATTATGATAATTTTATTTAACAATATTTTATTTAAAGATATTAAATTCTATAAATAATTTGCATTTCTAGAGGGAGGTCAGAGTGAATAAAAAATTCAAAAGAGTATTAATTGCAAACCGTGGTGAAATTGCCATAAGAGTTATAAGAGCATGTAAAGAACTTGGTATAAGAACAGTTGCTATCTATTCTGAAGAGGATAAAACAGCACTTTTTAGAACAAAAGCAGATGAATCTTATCAAATAGGTAAAGGGAAAAGTCCTATAGAAGCATATCTTGATATTGATGCAATAATTAAATTAGCTCTAAAAAAAGGAGTCGATGCCATCCATCCTGGTTATGGATTTCTTTCTGAAAATCCTGAGTTTTCAAGAAAATGTACTATGGCTGGAATAGAGTTTATAGGTCCAACGGCTGAAATGATGGAAAGTTTAGGAGATAAAATACAATCAAAATTAGTCGCTACAAAAGCTGGAGTTCCTACAATACCTGGTATAGATAAACCTGTACATTCTGAAAAAGAAGCTATTGAATTTGCAAAAATATGTGGATATCCTATTATGTTAAAAGCTGCAGCTGGCGGTGGCGGACGTGGAATGCGTGTAGTAAAAGAAGAATCTGAACTTCTTTCATCTTATAGAAGTGCAAAAAATGAATCTAAAAAAGCTTTTGGTATAGATGATACATTTATAGAAAAATATGTTGAACAACCTAAACATATTGAAGTTCAGATACTCGGTGATAAACATGGAAATATATTTCATCTTTTTGAAAGAGATTGTTCTATACAAAGAAGACATCAAAAAGTTATTGAAATAACTCCTGCACTTACATTGAGTGATGAAAAACGACAAGAAATCTGCAACGATGCATTAAAAATTGCAAGAGAAGTTGGATATGTAAATGCTGGTACTTTAGAATTCTTAGTAGATAAACATGGAAATCATTATTTTATCGAAATGAATCCTAGAATACAAGTTGAACACACTATCACTGAGATGATTACTGGTATAGATATAGTTCAAAGCCAAATACTTATTGCTGAAGGATTCCCATTAACTTCAGAAGAAATTGGTATTTCTTCTCAAGATGCTATTAAAACCAGAGGATATTCTATTCAATGTAGAGTCACTACTGAAGATCCTATAAATAATTTTGCCCCTGACACAGGTAAGATAGATATTTATAGAACTGGATCTGGAATAGGAATTCGTCTTGATGGTGGAAACGGTTATGCTGGTGCTATTATAAGTCCTTACTATGACAGCTTACTTGTAAAAGTTATCTCCCATGGGAGTTCATTTAAAGATTCAATAAGAAAAGCTCTTCGTTCTATAAAAGAAGCTAAAATTACAGGTGTTAAAACAAATATTGCCTTTCTAATAAATGTTTTAAACCATCCTGATTTTGAAAAAGGTGACTTTACTACGGACTTTATTCCTGAACACCCAGAGCTTTTTGATATCTCTGTTAAAAAAGATTATGAAGGTAATTTTCTTAAATTTATAGCTGAAAAAGTTGTAAACGAAACTCATGGTATTAAAACAGAATTTGATGTTCCACCTATTCCCAATACACCTAGACCTAAAAATCTTTCTGGAACAAAACAAATTCTTGATGAAAAAGGTCCAGAAGGTGTTGTTGAATGGATTAAAAACCAAAACAAACTTCTTCTTACAGATACCACAATGAGAGACGCACACCAATCATTAATGGCTACTCGTATGAGAACAACAGACATGGTCAAAATAGCAAAAGATACATCTATCCTTGGAAAAGATCTTTTCTCAATCGGTATGTGGGGAGGAGCTACTTTTGATGTTTCATATAGATTTTTAAAAGAATCACCTTGGGAAAGATTAAGAGAAATTAGAAAAAAAATTCCAAATGTACTTCTTCAAATGCTTATTAGAGGATCTAATGCCGTTGGGTATAAAAATTACCCCGATAATGTAGTTGAAAATTTTATAAAAGAAGCTTCTGATGGTGGAATTGATATTTTTAGAATATTTGATTCTTTAAACTGGATTAAAGGGATGGAAGTTCCTGTCAGAGAAGTAATTAAAAATAATAAAATTGCTGAGGTGTGTATCTGTTATACTGGTGACATCTTAGATAAGACTAAAACTAAATACACTCTAGACTACTATATAAAAAAAGCAAAAGAAATAGAAGCAATGGGAGCACATATACTTGGAATAAAAGATATGTCTGCACTCTTAAAACCATATGCAGCAGTAAAACTTATAAAAGCTCTTAAAGAAAATATATCTATCCCTATACATTTACATACACACGATACTACAGGAAATGGAGTTGCAACAGTCTTGATGGCTGCTGAAGCAGGAGTTGATATTATAGATACTGCCTTTGATGCTATGTCTGGACTTACAAGTCAACCTTCATTAAATTCTGTTGTTGCAGCTTTAGAAAATACTAAGAGAGATACAAAAATTAATCTTGCTGATATTCAACAGCTATCTAATTATTGGAATGCAGTAAGACCTGTATACTCTCACTTTGAATCTGGATTAAAATCTGGTTCTACAGAAATTTATAAATTTGAAATTCCTGGTGGACAATACTCAAATCTAAAACCTCAAATTGAAAGTTTTGGACTTGGACATAGATTTGATGAGATCAAAGAGATGTTTAAAAAAGTTAATCTACTAGTAGGGGATATAGTAAAAGTAACTCCATCATCAAAAATGGTAAGTGACTTAGCTATATTTATGACTCAAAATAATCTAACCACTGAAAATATAATTGAAAAAGGTAAAGATTTTGCTTTTCCAGATTCAGTAGTATCTTATTTTAAAGGTATGATGGGCCAACCAGAAGGTGGATTTCCTAAAGATTTACAAAAAATAGTACTTAAAGGTGAAGAACCTATAACGTGCAGACCTGGCGAGCTTTTACCTCCTGAAAATTTTGATGAGATAAAAAAATATTTAAAAACAAAATATAAAATAGATCCAACTATGCAAGACGCCTTAAGTTACGCCTTGTATCCAACTGTCTTTGACGATTATCTAAAATATATAAAAGAACATGGAGATTTTAGTAAATTAGGAAGTGATATATATTTTCACGGTCTTGCTGAGGGAGAAACTTGTGAGATCAAACTTAAAGAAGGTAGGATAATGGTTGTAACACTTCTTCAAATTTCTAAACTTGATAACGAAGGTTGTAGAACTGTAACTTTTGAAGTCAATGGTAATAGAAGGGAAACAAAAATAATAGATAAAACTCAAACAATTTCCTCTATCTCAACTGAAATTACTAAGATGGTAGATCTTGAAGATGAATTACAAATCGGTGCTAGTATCCCAGGAGCTATAATAAAAATACTCGTTAACAAAGGGGATAAAGTAGAAAAAAATCAAAAATTGGTTATTATAGAAGCAATGAAAATGGAAACTAATATCACTTCTAAAGTAGATGGAATTATAGATGAAATTTTCATTGAAGAAGGTCAAATGGTAGAATCAGGACAGCTTCTTATCCAACTTTCTAAATAAAAATAAAATAAAATATTTCATAAAAACCTCTGAAAATTTTCAGAGG